>CAZDSB010000627.1:0-12519 GCA_964507515.1 uncultured Myxococcaceae bacterium | reverse complement strand
GTTCGCGAGCGCGTTCGGGAGCCACCGGGGGCCCGTCTCGCACCGGAGGGTGACGCGGTGGCAATCGTCGGAAGGCGGCGAGCTCATCTACCGGCGGCCGTCCTATCGCGGCCGGGCGGCCTCGTCACTTGCCTCCCGTGCCGAACAGGGCCGCGTTCACCGCGTCGGGATTCACCGCGATGGGCGCGCGCGGAAGCCGCTCGAGCGCGAACCGGCGCGAGAGGACCTCGAGGCCCACGGGACCCCCGTCGCCGAGCCCGGCCCAGCCGGCGAGCAGCCCGAGGAGACGTTCGTGCGGAATGGCCCGCTCGCGCAGCTCGGCCAGGCTGGGTGTCCCGGCGCGCTTGGCGAGCCGCTTGCCGTCGGGTCCGAGGAGAAGGGGGACATGCGCGTAGCTGGGAACCGGCAACTCCAGCGCCTCGCAGAGCTGGATCTGCCGCGGTGTGGAGCCGAGCAGGTCGTCCCCACGCAGCACGTGGGTGATCCCGGTGTCTGCGTCATCCACCACGACGGCGAGCTGGTAGCTGGGCACGCCGTCATTGCGGAGCACCACGAAGTCGCCGACCTCGCGTGCGACGTCCTGGACGAAGGTGCCGTGCAGTAGGTCATGAACCTCGGTCGGGCCCTCGCGTGGCCGGAAACGCCAGGCGGGGGGACGGGTGCGCGCGCGCTCGGTGATCTGATCGAGGGAGAGCGCGAGGCATGTTCCTGGATACCGCGGACCGTCGTCGGCCGGCCCGTGCGGTGCGGACACGGCGCGGGCGATCTCGCTTCGGCTGCAGAAGCAGGGGTAGACGCGCCCCGTCTGCCGGAGACGGTCGAGCGCTGCGCGATACAGTCCCAGCCGCCGGGTCTGGAACAGGGGCGCGCCGTCGAATCCGAGCCCAAGCCAGGCGAGATCGGACAGCAGCGCCTCGCCGAGCTCAGGCCGGGAGCGGGCGGCGTCGAGGTCCTCGATCCGCAGGAGGAACTCCCCGCCCTGGGAGCGGGCCCACAGCCAGCCGAGCAGCGCCGCCCAGGCATTGCCGAGGTGGAGGCGCCCCGTCGGACTCGGGGCAAACCGGCCGCGATGGGTGACCGTCACGTCCCCATCAGAGGTGCCACAGCTCCCCTGTGACCCGCAATGCCGACCTTTGGTAAGAGCGCGGCGGCCGATGCGGTTCCTTCACCTCTCCGACGTCCATGTCACCGCCGACTACGGTCGACACTCCCTGCTCCGCCTGGGCTGGCGGCGGTGGATCGCCCTGGGCGAGCTGACCCTGGGCGGGCGGGCACGCGCCTTCGCGCGGGCGCCGGAGACGATCTCGCGAATCCTGGACGAGGCCCGGACGCTCGACGTCGACCACGTCATCCTCTCGGGCGACCTGACCGCGTACGCCCTGCCGGTCGAGTTCGAGGGAGCGCGGGCGGCGATGGGTGAGTGGGCGACCGAGCCGCGGCGGTGCACCGTGATCCCCGGCAACCATGACCGCTACACGCCGGGCGCTCATCGAACGCGCCGTTTCGAGCGGAGCTTCGGAAACCTCCTCGTCTCCGACCTTTCGGGGGTCGCGGTCGAGGACGGCTTTCCGTTCGTGCGGCTCCTGGGCGAGCAGGACGCGGTCATCGGCCTGCAGTCGGCGCGCGTGCCGTACTTTCCGGGGCTGTCCTACGGGCTGGTGGGCCGAAGACAGAGGGACGCGCTGGCGGCGCTGGTCCGGCGGCCGGAGCTGGAGGGGCGCGCCGTGCTGGTGGTGGTGCATCACGCTCCGTTCGGAGCGCTGGGAAAGCCCGACCGCCTGTTGCATGGGCTCGTGGACGCGCCGGCGCTGCTCGAGCTGCTTCCGGGCGATCGGTTCGCGCTGCTCCACGGGCACATCCACGAGCGCTACCACTTCCCGGCCACCGAGAATCGGCCGCACATCTTCGGGGCGGGCTCGTCCACCGAAGCCGGGCACGAGGGGTACTGGATCATCGAGACGGCCGGGGGCCGCATCAGCCGCTGCGAGAAGCGCGGTCTCCCGGCCAGCTGAGCCGCCCGCGGCCCTGGTCCGGCAGGTCGCTCGAGTCGCCGACCGGTGTGGCCGGGCGGGAAAACGTCGACGGGGACGTCGGGGAACCTCCGCGCCCGACGGCGGTTACGAGGTGTCGGTTGCGAGGTGTCCGGTTGCGAGGTGTCAGACACCTCGCGCGGACCCCGTGAGGACACCCGGTTGCGAGGTGTCGTTTGCGAGGTGTCAGACACCTCGCGCGGACCTCGTGAGGACACCCGGTTACGAGGTGTTGGTTACGAGGTGTCCGACACTTTGGACGGGAGGCCATCGCTTCGGACGGTCAGTCGTTGCGAGGCGTCTCGTTGCGAGGTGTCCGTTGCGAGGTGTCTGACACCTCTCGCGGAACTCCGTACGGACATCCGGTTGCGAGGTGTCGGTTACGAGGTGTCTGACACCTCGCAGGGGACACCTCGCAGGGGACACCTGGTAGGGAGGTCACGGCCTCGGACGCGTCGGTCAGCCGGCCGCCGTGGCCGGAGGGGAAGGGACGGTCGCGGGCGCGATGCTGTCCGCCATCGCGAGCGACTCCCTCACGCAATCCGCGACTCCCGGTCCTCGGTAGGCGCTCCCCGCCAGCAGCAGCCGCGGATGGTGCCTCAACGCAGTCGCGATGGCGTCCATCCGCCCGTGGTGGCCCACCTCGTACTGAGGGATCGCCTGGGGCCAGCGCACGACGTGGACCAGATCCGGAGCGCTCCGGATGCCCAGCATCCTGTCGAGCTCCTCGCGGACGGCCTTCACCAGCTCGGGATCCGGGAGTTCCGCGAACCGGGCCCCGTGTGCCCCGCCGACGAGCGCCGTGAGCAGCGTTCCACCGGGGGGCGCGCGGAACGGGTACGCCGAGGACACGAAGATGATCCCGAGGACCCGGCGCCGCTCGCGCGCGGGTACCAGGACCCCGAATCCTTGCGGGGCGGGCACGAGTCCGCCGCGCCAGCCGAGGTGAACCACCGAGATCGGCACCGTGTGGATCGCTTCCAGCGCGGTGGCGACGCTCGCGTCGAGGGGCCGGAGTAGCTCGGCTGCGGTGCGCGGCGGGACGGCGAGGATCACCCGCTCGAATCGTTCGCTCCCCCCCGCCCAGCGCAGCTGCCAGCCTCCGCCAGCCGGCTCGAGCGCACGCACCTGGACCCCGGCCCGCACGGTGTCGCTCAGCGCCCGACCGAGCGCACGGGGCAAGGTCTCCAGCCCGCCCTCGAGCGACAGGAGCCGCGGAGGCTGGCCGCTCCTGCGCATCGCCTTGGCCGCGAGGAGGAGGCTGCGGTGGCTACGCTCCATCTCGTGGAGCCGGGGGAACGCGGCGCGCACGCTCAGCCGCTCGGAGTCTCCGGCGAAGATGCCGGTCTGCACCGCGTCCAGCAGCGTCTCGGTGACGTGGCGACCGAAGTGGCGCCGTCCGAAGTGCGCGAGGCTCTCGTCCACCCCGCTCGGCCCGCGGCGGCTCAGCGGCTCGAGCAGGAGTCGAAGCTTGGCCCACCACGGCAGGACGTTCGAGCCGAGAAGCTGGGGTGGCCGCGAGGGCAAGAACCGCACCTTTCCCCGGACGTAGACGGCCCGCCGGTCGCCCGCGGGTGCGGCGGGTCGCAGCCGATCCCCGATGCCGAGCGCCTCCGCCAGCCGGGTCACCGCGCCATCCCGGTCGAGGAAGCCGTTCGGGCCGGCCTCGAGCACGAACCCGTCCTCGACCCAGGAGCGGATCTGTCCGCCCACCCGCTCCGAGGCCTCGAGCAAGGTCACCGGGGTCCCTCGCGCACGCAGGGCCCAGGCCAGCGTGAGCCCGGAGATGCCCGCTCCGACGACCACCGTGCGCGGCTGCGGCAAGGACGTTCCTCCTCCCGGGTTGCGGCGGATTGGGCTCGCGACCCGTTCGGCTGCTGCTTATGTCACGGTCATGCGCTTCGTGGTGACCGGTGCGAACCGCGGGATCGGTCTCGAGTTCGTCAAGCAGCTGACAGGCAGAGGCGAGGAGGTGGACGCCACCGCCCGGGACCCCGATGACGCACCCGAGCTGCAGGCCATCGCCGGCCCCGGCGTCCGGCTGTGCATCTACCGGCTCGACGTGGCCGAGGATGCGAGCGTCACCGCCTTGGCCGAGCACCTCGCCCCGGGCCCTGTGGACGTGCTCATCAACAACGCCGGCGTCTCGGGAGCGAAGGGCGGGGAGCTCATCGACCCGGCCGACGTGCTCCGGGTGCTGAACGTGAATGCGGTGGGAACGCTCCGCGTCGTACGGGCGCTCCTCCCTCGCCTGCGCGAGGGGAAGGGCAAGAAGATCGTCAACCTCACCAGCATGCTCGGGAGCATTTCCGACGCGACCGGCGGCCGGTACGCGTACCGGTCGAGCAAGGCCGCCGTGAACATGGTGACGAAGCTGCTGGCAGGCGACCTGCGCGGGGAGGGATTCCGGACCGTGGCGCTCCATCCCGGCTGGGTTCAGACGCGCATGGGAGGTGCCGGCGCACCCGTTCCGCCCGATCAGTCCATTCGCGGCATGCTGCGGATCATCGACGGCCTCACCGAAGAGCAGAGCGGCCGCGTCTTCGACTTCCAGGGACGGGAGATTCCCTGGTGAGGCCTCAGGGGTAGAGGCGCTCCACGGTCCACGGTGCAGTCCGGGACGCGCGTCGGAACACCTCGCGGTCGTGGAGGCGGAACTGCCCCGACTGCCAGAACTCGATCCGGTCGGGCTCGAGCCGGAACCCGGACCAGTGGGGCGGCCGAGGGACGTCACGGCCGGCATAGCGAGCATCGACCTCCTTCACGGCGGCCTCGAGCTCGGCCCGGCTGGCGAGCGGCTCGCTCTGGCGCGAGGCCCAGGCGCCGATCTGGCTTCCGCGCGCGCGGGTGGCGAAGTAGGCGTCAGCCTCCTCGTTCGAGACCGGCGTCACCCGCCCCTCGATGCGTACCTGCCGCTCGAGCGGCTTCCAGTGGAAGTTGAGCGCGGCCCACGGATGAGCCCGGAGCTGCTGGAACTTCCGCGATTCGAGGTTGCCGTAGAAGACGAAGCCCTCGTCGTCGAAGCCCTTGAGCAGGACCACCCGCGAGCTCGGCCGACCGTCCGCTCCGACCGTCGAGAGCACCATCGCGTTCGGGTCCACCGGCACGGCGGCCTCGGCCTCGTGGAACCATTCCGCGAATTGCTGGATCGGGTCCTTCATGGGTCCCTCCATACCAGAGCCGCCAGAACGAGGGCGTCGAGCCCCGTCATGCAGTAAGCATGGTGGGTCGATGAAGATTCTCTTCGTGGCCTCCGAGGTCGCGCCGTACAGCAAGTCGGGCGGCCTGGGGGACGTCGCGCACGCGCTGCCGCGGGCGCTCTCGGCGCGAGGCCACGAGATCCGGGTCGTGACGCCGCTCTATGCGTCCGCGCGCGTCGCGAACGCGGAGGACTCGGGCCGCTCGATCCGCTTGCGCTTTCCCTTCGGTGAGCAGCGCGGCGGCATCCGCGTCGCGCGGCCGGCGCCACGACACGAGGTCTGGTTCCTGGATCATCCCGGCTACTACGGCCGGCCGGGGCTCTACGGAGACGGACGCGGCGACTACGGCGACAATCACCGGCGCTTCGCATTCCTCGCGGTGGGCGCCCTGTCGGCGGCGCAGGCGATGCACTTCGCGCCGGATCTGGTGCACCTGAACGACTGGCAGACGGGCCTCGGCGCGCTCGCCCTCGCGCGGGGCTTTCGCGACAGCTCGGTGGGGGACGCGCGGAGCCTCTTCACCATCCACAACCTCGCCTACCAGGGGAATTTCCCGAAGGACGTGATGGCGGACCTGGGGCTTCCCTGGGACACGTTCACTGCCCGGGGACTGGAGTTCTACGACCAGGTGAACTTCATGAAGGCGGGTCTGGCATATGCCGACGCGCTGAGCACGGTGAGTCCCACCTACGCGGCGGAGATCCAAACCGAGGAGTACGGCTGCATGCTGGAGGGGCTCCTCCGTGCGCGCGCGAGCGACCTGCACGGGATCCTCAACGGGATCGACGTGCATGAGTGGAACCCGCGCGTGGACTCCCACCTGCCGGCGCCCTACGACGCGGACGATCTCTCCGGTAAGGCGGTGTGCAAGGCCGAGCTGCGGCGCCGCTTCGGGCTTCCGGATCCGGACCGCGTGAGCGACGCCCCGTTGTTCGGAGTGGTGACCCGGCTGGCTGGACAGAAGGGGATCTCGCTCCTGCTGGAGGCGATCCCCACGCTCCTCGACTACGGCGCGGAGGTCGTGGTGCTCGGGAACGGCGACCACTGGTACGAGGACGCGCTGCGCTCGCTCGCGGCCCGCCGCGGTGACCGGTTCCGGGCCTTCATCGGCTTCGACCCATCGCTGTCGCACCTGGTGGAGGGAGGGGCGGACTTCTTCCTCATGCCATCGCTCTACGAGCCGTGCGGGCTGAACCAGATGTACTCGCTTCGTTACGGGACGGTGCCCATCGTCAGGGCGACCGGCGGCCTCGAGGACACGGTTCGCGATGCGAGCTTCCCTGACGGGACTGGCTTCAAGTTCCGCGACTTCGACGTGACCGGTCTGCTCTGGGCGAGCGGCCGCGGGCTGGACTGGTGGTGGAACCGTCGCGGCGCGCTCGACGTGCTTCGACGGCGAGGCATGGTTCAGGACTGGTCATGGGAGAGCTCGGCCGCGACCTATGAACGGCTGTACGCCTCGCTCGCAGGCTGATACGAGTCGGCGGGCATGGCCGGTGCCGAGTCATTCTGGCAGGGACCAAAGGCGGTGAACTCGCGCTCGGACGCGCTGGTCTTCTTCGGCGCCACCGGCGATCTGGCGCACAAGAAGATCTTCCCCGCGCTCCAGGCGATGGTCGAACGGGGTGTGCTCGAGTGCCCGGTCATCGGCGTGGCAAAGGCCGGATGGACGCTCGAGCAGCTGAAGGCGCGGGCGAAGGACAGCGTGATCACCCACGGTCCGGGAGTGCGCGAGCCTGCGTTCTCCAAGCTGATGTCGCTGCTGCGCTACGTGGACGGCGACTACGGGGACCCGAAGACCTTCACCCAGCTCAAGACGCTGCTCGAAGGTTGCCGCGCGCCGACCCACTACCTGGCGATACCTCCGATGCTCTTCGCCACGGTGATCGAGGCACTGCAGAAGTCCGGCGCCGCTACAGGTGCGCGGGTGGTGGTGGAGAAGCCCTTCGGGCACGACCTGAAGTCGGCGGAGGAGCTGAACCAGATCCTCCATCAGGTGTTCCCCGAGAAGTCGGTCTTTCGCATCGACCACTATCTGGGCAAGGACGCGGTGGAGAATCTCCTCGTCTTTCGTTTCGGCAACACGTTCCTCGAGCCGATCTGGAACCGGAACTACGTGGAGAGCGTGCAGATCACCATGGCCGAGAGCTTCGGCGTGCAGGGGCGCGGGAAGTTCTACGACGAGACCGGATGCATCCGGGACGTGGTGCAGAACCACCTGATGCAGGTGGTGGGGTTCCTGGCCATGGAGCCTCCGTCGGATCTGTACTGGGAGTCCTTCCGGAACGAGGTGGCGGACGTGTTCCGGGCTATTCCGCCCATGCAGCCGGAGGACGTGGTCCGGGGGCAGTTCGTGGGATACCGCCAGGAGCCGGGGGTCGCGGCGGGCTCCCACGTGGAGACGTACGCGGCGGTGCGGCTCCAGGTCTCGTCCTGGCGATGGGACGGCGTGCCGTTCCTGATTCGCTCGGGCAAGTGCCTGCCGGTGACCGCGACCGAGGTGGTGGTGAAGCTGCGACGCCCGCCCCTGCGAAAGTTGTCCCGCAAGGACGCGAACACCTTCCGCTTCCGGCTGGGACCGGACATGGCGCTGTCGCTGAGCGCACGGATCAAGAAGCCCGGGCAGGAGATGGTGGGGACGACCGTTGAGCTCGCCGCGGTGAAGCAGGACACCAGCGACGAGGCGGACGCCTACGAGCGGCTCCTCACCGACGCGATGAACGGCGACGCGATCCTCTTCGTCCGGCAGGATGCGGTCGAGGCGGCGTGGACGGTGGTGGAGCCGGTGCTGGACAACGTCACGCCGCTCCACTTCTACGAGGCGGGGAGCTGGGGACCGCCCGAGGCGGATCGGCTGGCCGCGGACATCGGCGGGTGGGACAACCCGGCAGGAAAGCCCGGCGGTTGAGGCCTAGTACCCGGCGTTCTTGTCGGGAACCGAGGCGATCATCGCGCCGGTGAACACGACGCCACCGGCGTTGCCCGCGGCGAGCAGGTAGCCCCACCACTCCGGGTAGAACATCTGGGCCGCGGGCGCGAAGTAGGGCGTCGCCAGGCCCGCGACGAACCCTCCGAAGAGGCCCAGTCCGGTGGAGGCGAAGCGCGAGAGGGGCACCGAGCGCGCGCCGAAGATCCGCCAGACCGGGTAGAGCAGCTCGGGGCCGAGCGCTCCGATGATGCAGCCGATCGCGGAGTAGAGCAGCGCGGCGACGGACGAGAACAGATGCGGCGTGAAGGTCATCGGTCTCCCTCGTAACGCGCGCACAATGCGTCGGATGAAGACGGATTTCCACAGGATCCGTCGGGTTCAGGGTCGGTCGCGGTAGACTCCCGAACGTGCCGCTGGAGCGAGAGCTCGGAGGGTACGAGATCGTCGGCCGGCTCGCGGTGGGCGGGATGGCCGAGGTGTACCAGGCGCGGCCGCTACCCTCGACGACGCCCGCGGCCGGCGAGGGGGCCGAGGTCGTCTTGAAGCGCCTGCTGCCGACGTACCGGAACGACGGCGCGCACGTGAAGCACTTCATCGACGAGGCGAAGATCGCGGTCCGGCTCCAGCACAAGCACCTGGTGCGGACCTTCCGCTGCTTCAAGTCGGGCGCGGATTACCTGATGGTCCAGGAGCTCGTGCCGGGGAGAACGCTGGGGTACTTCCTCGAGCTCCTGATTCAGGCCGGGACGCCGATGCCGCTGCCCGCCGCGAACTACATCGGCTGGTGCCTGCTGGATGGGCTCGGGTACCTGCACGGAGGCATCGGGGCGAGTCCCGCGGTGCCGCTGGTCCACCGCGACGTGAACCCGTCGAACGTGCTGCTCTCGGTGACGGGTGACGTGAAGCTGACGGACTTCGGGATCGCCGAGTTCGAGGGGCATCCCAGGGCGGAGCCGGGAGCGCTGCAGGGGACCGTGGCGTACATGAGTCCGGAACAGGTGGTGGGGGAAGTGGTGGACGCGCGGAGCGACCTGTACTCGGTGGGCATCATCCTCTGGGAGCTGGTTGCGAACCGGCGGCTGTTCCCGCAGGCGAGTGAGCTCGATCTCTTGGCCCGCGTGCGCGACGCACAGATCCCGCTCCTCGACTCGGTGCGCACCGGAGTCCCCGAGTACCTCGGCCGGGTGGTGCGTCAGGCGACGTTCGCAGACCGGGGAAAGCGGTTCCAGAGCGCACCAGAGTTCGCCCGGGCGCTGCAGCTGGTCGCGCAGCGGAACGGCTGGCCTCTGACCATGGAGGCGTTGAATCCGCTGCTCGGGCGATGAGGCAAAGCAGGTCCCGGCTCGGGGCATTTCCCCAACGAGGTGTCCCCAACGAGGTGTCAGACACCTCGTAACGAGACACCTCGCGACGTGTCTGCCGCGGCGCGTTGCCGACTCGTTCCGTGAGGGGCAGCTCGTAGGCCGCCGCCTCGTCAGGATGTTGCGGTGCTCGGCTGCGCCCCGCCCTCGCGGGAGGAGGTCGAGGGGGGCTTGAGCCGGGTCATCCGGACGCGACCCAGACGCGGCCCCTGCTTCGAGGCGATGGTGAACTGCCAGCCGTCGTAGGTGAAGCGGTCGCCCACCTCGGGGATGCTGCCGGCCAGCGAGCTCAGGTAGCCGCCGAGCGTCTCGTACTCGCCCTCCGGGAGGGGCAGGCCGAATGCCTCTGCGAACTCCTCGACCTCGAGCATCGCGTCGACCAGGAACGACCCGTCGGGCTGCTTCTCGATGAGCGACTCCGGCTGCTCGAACTCGTCGGCGATGTCTCCGACGATCTCCCGGAGGATGTCCTCGAGCGTCACGACCCCCATGAAGCCACCGTACTCGTCGGTGACCATCGCCATGTGGATGCGCCGCTTCTGCATCTCCCGGAGCAGGTCTCCCACCGGCTTGATCCAGGGCACGAACACCGCGGGCCGGACCAGATCCTGAAGGACGATGAGCTCGGGGTGCTGCAGGAGCGGAATGAGGTCGCGCGCGTGCAGGACGCCCACGATGTGATCGATGTCGTCCCGGTAGACCGGGATGCGGCTGTGCGACTCCTCGGCCAGGATGCGGAGGATCTCCGTGGGCGGGGTGGAGACCTCGACGGCCACGACCTCGGTGCGCGGAACCATTACGTCGCGGCACCGCTTGTCCGAGAGCTCGAACACGCTGCGGATGAGCTCAGGCGCGCTCGCATCGACCTTCTGGTTCGCGGCCTGGGCGGCGAGCATCCGCTCGAGCTCCTCGAGCGGCGGTGGCGGCGGCTCGAATCGCGCCCGGATCCCGAACGGTCGCAGGCCGAGATTGACCCCGGCGAGGAGCACGCGAGCGAAGGGCCCCAGGACGGCCGAGAGCAGCGCAGGTAGCCAGGACAGCCGAAGGGCGGCGCTCTCGGGGTCGGTGCTCGCGATGGCCCGGGCCGTCACGTCGGCCACCGCGGCCAACAAGCCCACGAACAGCCCGCCCGGCAGGGGGGCCGCCAGCGCGCCCACGATGCCCCCCAGCCGCGAGACGTCGAACTGGACCATCGCGGGAGGGGCCAGGGCACCCACCCCGGCGGCGAGGAAGCCGCTCAGGACCATCCCGATGCGCAGGGAGGAGGCGGTCATCTCGCGCTGGGTACGCAGCCGGAGAACACGACGACCCGGCCTCCCGTGCTGGGTAGCCAGCTCCTTGGCTTTCAGGTCGGAGACCCCGGAGAGCGCCGACTCCGCCGCGGCCATGAGGGCACGAAGCAGCAGGAGCACGACACAACCGGGCCACAACGCCCACGACGGCATCCACCAAGCGTTACCACGCCGGTCCCAACTGTGCTGGCCGACGCTCTAACCCCGCGTTAGGACACGGGTGGACGCTTCCTCGCACGGCTGATAGAGGCGGCGCCGACCCGCGGTGGCCCCGCGGATGTCGCACCGGAGGAGACATGCTCGCACGGGTGTACGTGACGCTGAAGCAAGGGGTACTCGACCCGGCTGGCAAGGCCGTGGAGGGCAGCCTGCACGCGCTCGGCTTCGGCCAGGTCTCGGACGTCCGCCTGGGCAAGTACATCGAGCTGCAGCTCCCGGACGGAAGCGGCGCCGACGCCCGTGCGCAAGTCGAGGAGATGTGCCGGAAGCTCCTCGCCAACACGGTGGTGGAGAACTTCCGGGTGGAGATCGGATGAAGGTCGGGATCGTCGTCTTCCCCGGCAGCAACTGCGACGAGGACGCCTTCCACGTGGCGGGGCAGGTGCTCGGCCACCAGCCCCAGCTACTGTGGCACAAGGACCACGACCTGAAGGGGAGCGAGCTGGTCATCCTCCCCGGCGGGTTCAGCTACGGCGACTACCTGCGCTGCGGAGCGATCGCGCGGTTCGCGCCGGTGATGGAAGAGGTGGCCGCCTTCGCGAAGAAGGGCGGGCCGGTCATCGGGATCTGCAACGGTTTCCAGATCCTCACCGAGGCGGGACTCCTGCCCGGCGCGCTGCTCCAGAACGCAAACCGCCAGTACATCTGCCAGGACGTGATGCTCCGCACTGAGAAGGCGCGGACGCGCTTCACCTCCGAGCTCACCGCCGGCGAGACGTTCAAGATCCCCATCGCCCACGGCGACGGGAACTACTTCATCGACGACGACGGGCTGAAGCGACTCGAGGACGAGGGCCAGGTGGTCTTTCGTTACCTCCAAAATCCGAACGGGAGCCGGGCCGACATCGCCGGCATTGTGAACTCCTCGGGGAACGTGCTGGGGATGATGCCCCACCCCGAGCGGAACGCCGAGCCGCTGCTCGGCAATGCCGATGGCCGCCGGGTGCTGGCCTCGTTCCTCCACTGACATGGCTCTGAGCAAGGACGTCATCGCGCAGCACGGCCTGAGCGAATCGGAGTACGGCAACATCCAGGAGCACCTGGGCCGGGATCCGAACCTGCTCGAGCTCGGAATCTTCAGCGTGCTCTGGAGCGAGCACTGCTCCTACAAGTCGTCACGCAAGCATCTCCGCGGATTCCCGACGGTGGGCCCGCGGGTGCTGGTGGGCCCGGGCGAGAACGCCGGCGTCGTCGACATCGGCGACGGGATGGCTGCGGCGTTCAAGATGGAGAGCCACAACCACCCGAGCTACATCGAGCCCTATCAGGGGGCGGCGACGGGCGTGGGCGGGATCCTTCGCGACGTCTTCACCATGGGGGCGCGGCCGATCGCGTCGCTGAACTCGCTCCGGTTCGGAGATCCGTCACATCCGAAGACAGGGTGGCTGCTCGATGGGGTGGTGCGCGGCATCGGGGGGTACGGGAACTGCATCGGCGTGCCGACCGTCGGCGGCGAGGTGGCGTTCGACGAGAGCTACAACGGCAACT
>CAZDSB010000626.1:0-11322 GCA_964507515.1 uncultured Myxococcaceae bacterium | reverse complement strand
GCCTTCACCACGTTGGTGAGCGGGGTGCTCTTCTGGCCGGCCACGTAGTTGATGGCCTTGTCCAGGTCACCGGCGTAGATGTGCTTCTTCAGCCCGCGCAGGAACCCATCCTTGTTGATGGGCGCGGAGACGAAGAGCACCACGCAGCGCTCGATGATGATCGCGAGGGCGATCACCGCGCAGACCGCGATGGGGTACATGCCGCCCTTGCCGGCGCGGAACCGAGCGGCCATCTGGTCAAAGAAAGAGCCCGACGCGCTCGCCTCGGCAGCGAGCAGCGTCAGTCGGGTCAGGAGCCCCACGGTCATCGATGTGCCTCCGAACTGGCCAGCGCGCCACGGCGGTCGCCTCGGACCGGCGGGTCACGCAGAAACCCTGAAATTCAGGGGGACGTGAAGGTGCATCCTACGTCCCGCACTCAGCAACCTGTCAAGAATCCGAGGTAGGGAAGTACGCGCAAACTCTCCATATTTTTGGACTACGGGACAAGTCCAGCGGGGCGAGATGCAACCCGCCGCGACTACCCCTTCGAGGCCGGAGCGCCGTCCTCGTCGGAGGCCAGCTCCAGATCCAGGATCCGGGCCTCTCCCACGTAGGCCTTCGTCTCGAAGCGGGTGATCCGGCCGATCTTCCGGACGATCTCCTTCATCCGCTCCGCCTCCTTGTGGATGATGTCCACCTTCGCCCAGGCGTACTCGTCCTCGCGGAGCTTCCGCTTGAGCAGCTCGGCATAGCCGAGGACCGAGGTGAGCGGCTGGTTCAGCTCGTGGGCCGCCGTCCCGGCCAGGGCGATCATCTCGGCGCTTCGCTCGCTGCGCTCGAGGCGTAGATTTGCGTCCGAGAGCTTGCGCTCGAGCTGAACCCGGTCGCGGAGGTCGCGGAGGATGCCCACCGTCGCCACCTCCTGGGCGCCCTCGTAGAGGATGGAGCCGGTCATGTTCACCGGCACCCGTTCCCCGGACTTGGTGACGATCTCCTGCCGCGTCAGCGCGAGCCGGCCGGGCCCGCCGTGCTCGGGCGCGCGCATCCGCTCCAGCAGCTCGAGGGCGATGCCCTCGCCGACGAAGAAGTTGGACGCGCCGAGCGTCGCGAAGGCCTCCTGCGCGGTGTAGCCGGTGAGGGCCTCGGCCCCCTTGTTGAAGAGGATGAAGCGTCCTCGCATGTCCATGGCCACCACCGCGTCCACGGTGTTGTCCACCAGCTTCTCGAGGAACTCCTTCGTCCGCCTGAGCTCGTTCTCGATCCGCCGGGGCTCGGTGACGTCCCGGAAGCTGAGGATGGCGGCCGCGTCCCCCTCGCGCAGCGGCGCCCCGCTCACCGACAGGGTCAGCTGGCGGTCCGTGGGCGTGCGGGCCCGGACGTCGACGTCGCGCTGCACCTCGCCGCGCGCCACCGCGCAGAGCAGGGCAGTGAGCGCCTCGGCCCCCAGCGCGCCGGTGAGGTCCTCCACGTGGCGCCCCTCGAGCTGTCCGGGATCCACGTCGAGCATCGCGGCGCCGGCCGGGTTGAGGAGCAGGACCTTCCCCGTTCCGTCGAGGATGGCGATCCCCTCGGAGACGTGGGCGAAGAAGGCCTGGTACCTCTGGAGCTCCGCCGCTCTCCGCTCGGCGACGAGGCGGGCCGACTTCTCGCGCTCCGACTCACCGCGCACGCTCTCCAGCAGTCGCGCGTTCCGCAGTGCGACCGCGGTCGCGTGGCCCACCGTCGCGAGGAAGTCCACCTCCGCGGGGCTGAACGCAGGCCGCTCCGCCGAGCCGCGGACGAGGAGCACCCCGAGCACCTTGCCCTGCACGCTCAGCGGGAGCGCGGCGATGGAGCGTACCCCGGCGGCCGCGACGCGCTCGTGCATACCCTCGAGCAAGGGATGGCTGGGAACGTCCTCCACCACCGTGGGCCGGCCGGTGCGCAGGCACTGGCGAACCTCGGGGTACTTGTCCATCTCGATCCGGAGGTTCTTGATGTCGGGCGCATCGCTGGCTGCGACCACCACCGCCGAGCCAGCGCCGTCGTCGAGGAGGAGGCTGGCCCGGGGGATGTCGAGCATCTCCGCGAGCCGCCGGGTGACGTCGTGGAGCAGCGCGTCCACGTCGGTCGACTCGGCGTAGCGAGCGGTGAGCTCCAGCAGCAGGTCCAGGTTCCGCTGCTGCGAGCGGGAATGGATCTCGAGCGCGTGCCGCTCACGCGCCTTCTGCAGGCGCCAGCCGAGCTCCGACTCCAGCTGGCCGACGGCGAGGAGCGAGTCGGCGGCGACGCTCAGCACCGAGCGGCGCCGGACCACCGACTGGTCCACGATCGCGAGCAGCGCCTGCCATCCACCGACCGGCGTGACGGTCCGCAGCGCCTCGTCTCCCTGAGGGGAGGTGAGGTCCACGAGGACGTAGGTCGCCTCTGTGAGCTGACCCGCGGGCCAGAGCTCGACATCGCTTCCGAGCAGCGCTGCTTTCACCCGGTCCCTGAGACCGGAGCTGTCCGGCAGGAGGACCAGACCCGAACGAGACGCCATCGACACCCTCCGGGATGCTAGCACCAAAGCCGCCGTGACCACCGAACCCCACACCCCGGCGCTGGTGGAGACGCTCCGCGAGGTCGCCTCTGCCACCGAGCGGCTGCCGGACGCCGCCGGCCAGGACACGCGCGAGCTCGCCCGGCGGGTGCGCACGCGGCTGGTGCGAGATCTCCTTCCACGGCTGTCGAGCGAGGCGCCGCTGCTCCTGGTCGCCGTGGCCGGTCCGAACAACGTCGGGAAGTCCACGCTGTTCAACACGCTGGTCGAGGCGGACCTCTCGCCGGCGCGCGCCGAGGGAGGGCTCACGCAGCAGTGTCTCGCCGCGGCGACTGCGGAGACCGCGAGCGGCGCCGGGCGCGAGGCGCTCTCCGCGCGCTACGAGGTGGTGCTGCTGCCACCCGGGGCACGGGCGCCGGTGACCGAGCCGGGTCCGCCCGGACGCCTCTTCCTCACGTCCACTCCCACCTTGCCGCCAGGGCTGGTCCTCGTCGACACGCCGGACTTCGACAGCGTGGTGCGCGAGAACCGGCTCCGGAGCGAGGCGCTGCTCGTGACGGTGGACGTGGTCGTCTTCGTCGTCTCGCGCCACACGTACCAGAACGCCGCCCTGGTGGACGTGGTGCGCCAGGCGGTGGGTCGCGGTCGTCCGTGGGTGGTGGTCTACAACGAGGCGCCGGAGCTCGAGACCGTCCGCGCACACCTGGACAAGCTCGCGGCGGACGTCGGTGCGCCGCCCTTCGCCCGGTACCGGAGCCCGCATGATCCGGAGGTGGAGTCCGGGCGGCGGCGCCTCTCGATCGAGCCGGTGGACGGTGGCCCGGGGCTGGCGGAGCTGCTCGAGGATCCCGAGCGGGGAGCCGCGCTCCGCGCGCGCGCCCGTGCCGCGGCACTTCGCGACGCCGCCGCCGAGCTCCGGGAGCTGGGCGCACAGGTCGTCGCGCTCGCGAGCGAGCCCGAGCGGCTGCTGACGCGGCTCCGCCACGGACTGGCCGAGGTCGGCGCACGCGCAGCGCTGCGAGCCGTTCCGGCCGACGTGCTGCTCGAGGCGTTTCGCGACGAGCTGGACGCGCGGAGCCCGGTGAACCGGTGGATCCGCCGTCCCTTCCGCGGCCTCGCGGCGGTGCTGGGCGCGATGGGACGCAAGCTCCGCGCCTCCTTCAGCCCGCCGAACCCCGAGGCGCTGGAGGCGACCGCGGCGGCGGCGACCGACGCGGCGCTGCGCGACGGCGTCCGGCAGCTGGTGGAGTCGCTGGGGCCGGAGCTGTCGGCCTGGCGCGGGGATGACGGGACGCGGGACGCGCTCGCATCGGCGCTCGGACTGCCCACGCTGGCGGCGCTGCAGGCCCCGGGCCCGCTGGTGGAGGACTGCTCGCTCCGCGAGGACCGGGCGCAGCTGCTGGCCCGCTGTCGCGAGCTCGTGCGCGCGCACCTGCCGGGCGGATTCGAGGAGGGAGCGATCCAGGCCCTCGCGACACTGGTCTACTCGGTCCCCGCGAGCGCGGCCGCGGTGGTGACGGTGGCCACCGGAGGCATCGGCCACGACGCGGTCGTCTGGGTCGGCACGCTGCTGACCACGCCGCTGATGGAGCGCTTCGTGGACCTCCTCGGAACGGGCGTGCGGAGCGAGGTGGTGCGGACCTGGTCCGAGCAGCATGGAGGCTCGCTCGGGCGTGAGCTCGAGGCGAGACTCTTCGGACCGCTGCTGCAGCGGCTCGACGCCCAGGTGTCGGCGGCACGGTCCGCCTCCGCGGCATTCTCCAGGGCCGCCGAGCAGCTCGAGGGAGGCGACGCATGAGGTGGTTCCGACGGGCGAAGCAGGACGAGGCGCCACCGCCTTCGCTGCCCGAGCCCGAGCTGATCCGCTCCCGGCTCCAGCTGGCGTGCGAGCTCCCGGCGCTGGCGGACACGCGCGCGCTCCTCGAGCGCTTCGCAGACGACTACGCGCGGACCCGCGCGCTCGCCGAGCGGCCGTTGCGCATCGCGCTGGTGGGCTCCACCGGCGCCGGCAAGTCGACGCTGCTCAACGCGCTGGCGGGAACGGTGCTCGCGCGCGAGGGCGTGGATCGGCCCACCTCGTCGGAGGCGGTGGCCTACGCGCCGTCGGACGCGGACCTCGGGTCGCTCGGGTCGGCGGTGCCGCGGGTGGTGCGCTACCTGACCGAGGCCGGCAGCGCGTGGTCGGGGCAGGTGTTCGTGGACACGCCGGACCTCAACTCGGTGGCCCGCGAGAACGCCGCGGCGGCGCTGGCGGTGCTGGACCAGGTGGACGCAGCGCTGGTGGTGTTCCACCGCGGCTCGGTGGCGGAGGCCCGGCCCACCGAGGCGCTCCGCCCCTTCGCCCATCGCCGGGCGCTGCTCGGGGTCGTGAACTTCGCCGACCAGCTGGGAGCGGAGGCGCGGGCCACGCTGCGCGACCAGGTGGGGCGCGTGCTGCAGAAGGAGCTCGAGCTCTCCGAGCCTCCTCCCGTGTTCGTGGTGAGCGCGCTGAAGGCACGGCTCGGCGAGGCGCTCGACGACGACTGGCCGGCGCTGGAGGCGCAGCTGAGGACACTGGCCGAGGCCGGTGTGGCCACCGAGCTCCGCCGGCGGAACGCCGAGGCGCTGCTGGGGCAGATCCGCGTCCGCGTCACCGCGGCGCTGCGCACGACCGAGGAGGGACGCGCCGCGCTCCGGAAGGCGCTCGACGCCGGGCTGGACGAGGTGCGAACACCGCTGGGGGACGACTTCCGGGTCCGCCTCGGTGGCGCGGGCGGGTTCCTGCGGCAGAGCGTGCGCCGACAGGCTGCGGGACGGCTCACCGGGCCGATCGGCTGGGGGCTCCGGCTCTCCGGATGGGGCTCGGGCGGGCTCGCGGGCGCGGCGCTGGCGTCGCAGGCGAGCCTGCCGGCGGGGCTCCTGGTGGCGGCAACGGGAGCCGTGCTCGACGAGGTGCAGTCGCGCGGGCGGCAGGCGGCCGCGGAGCGGGTGGTGGCGTCGTCGGACGGGGCGCTCGATGCGCTGGCGCGGCAGGGACTCGCACCGGCGCGCGCGGTCGCCGCCGAGCGCGGGTTGCCTCCGGAGGTGAGCGGGTTGCCGGAACATCCGTCGTGGGTCGCACGGCTGGCCGCCGCGCGCTCGCTCGCGTGGCGCGAGGTCACGGGCTCGATGCTGGACGGAGCGGTGCAGGGCTGGTGGCGGTGGGCGCGCCTGCTGCTCGTGCCGCTGGTGCAGCTGCCGCTGCTCGGGCTGGTGGGCCACGTGGGTTACCGCGTGGCGCGTGCGTACTGGGAGGGGAAGTGGCTGCCCGGCGGCTACTTCCTCAACGCGGGCGTGCTGGCACTCCTGTGGACCGTGGCAGGGACGGTGGTCGCCGGGCTCACGCTCGTGGGCGTCGCGGCGGCGGTGGCGCGCGCCGGCGAGGCGGCGTTCCTGCGCGCGGTGGACGGGGTCAGCGAGGATCTGCGCGGCGAGGTCGACCGGGCGCTCGAGAAGCCACGCGAGGCGGCGCGACAGCTCGTGGAAACGACCGACGGCGCCTGAGCGCGCGGCGCTTCAGTGCCGCGCCGGCTCGGCGTCGTCGCCGTCGAGCAGCTCGCCTTCCGTGTCCCGCGGCTCGTCACGGCTGGCGGCCGGCGCATCCGCGGGGCGGGCGAGCGACGGCGGCGGAACGTCCGGCGGCGACATCAGTGGAGACTCGGCCGACGGTCGCTGCAGGAACGGAACGCCATCACCGGACCTCGCGTCCTCGGGCGTACCCGCGCCTCGCGCGGATCGGTCGGCCGCATCGGACTTGGCCGCACTGCCGACGCTGATCGCCGCCTGACCTGCGCTGCCCGCCGCCGACTGTGCCGCGGGATGCGCCTCTCCGGGAGGCCCGGCCACCGGGTCGCCCTGGCGGACGGCCGGCGGCGGCTGGTGCGTCGCGACCTCGAGCGGCGCGGTGCACGGCGGGCTCGAGACCCATGCCTCGAGCGACGGATCGCCGTAGCCCTGGAGCCGCGCCTCGACCGACGGGTTGTTCCACCCGGCGGACACGGGCGTCGCGACCTTGAAGTGCAGGTGCGCCCCGCAGGCCCAGCCCGTCTTTCCCGAGTAGCCGAGCAGATCCCCTCGACGCACGTGTTGCCCGGGGATCACGCTGACCGCCGAGAAGTGGAGGTACTGGGTCTCGACGCTTCCTGGGCTCTCGATGACGACGTAGTTCGCCTTCCGTGCCATCGCCGGATCACAGCCGCCCTCGTCGCTGTCGCCACGCGCCAGCCGCACCACGCCATCGAGCGCCGCGACCACCGGCGTTCCCTCGGGCATCCGGAAATCCCACGCCCACGCGTCGTTGCCGACGTGGCTGCCCACGTTGTGGACCTGGCTCACGGGGAACGACATCCCGCAGCCGAAGGGGATTCCGACCTCCGGCTCTGCGACTGCGGGAGCGGTTGCCTGCGTCGACGCGGAAATGCTTGGAGGAACTGCGTTTCCGGTTTCGGCGAGGACGGGGGCGGCGAGAAGTGTCAGCGCGAGGAGAGCGGAGGGTGCGGACCTGTCCACGGTTTGCTCTGTTCAGTACCGCACCTCCCCCATGTGGGCGCACCACCGACTTCGGTTGGACGCTTGCTTGCTTTGCGCTGACGGACTCCGGACACCCGCGTCCGACCGGCGGTTGACCTTCGGGCCCACGCACCTGACTTCTCAGGTCGAGACCCGCTTCGTCATTCCCATGGGTCCGGAGGACGGTGGTGACGACGGAACACGGGGGGAGCGTGAGGGTCTCGCTCCTGGATGGCCAGCTGCTCCGCGCCGACGCCCTGGCTCGGGTGCTCGCCGAGTCCGGGTACGTGGTGGTAGGCCGGCACACGCGGAGCGACTCGTTCCTCTCGGGCCTGTCGCAGGAGCAGCCGCAGATCGCCTGCGTGGACGTCAGCCTCGAGGACGACGACGGCGTGGGAGCGCTGGCCGAAGCGCGGCAGTTCCACCCGAACCTCCAGGTTCTCGCGCTGGGGGACGGTCCCAGCGCGCTCGACCGGTGCATCGCCGCCGGGGCGGCCGCTTACCTGGATGCGCGGACGAGCGTCTGCAACGACGTGCTGCACACCCTCGAGCTGCTGGCCCGCGGGGAACGCGCGGTCTCGGCCCAGATGCTGAGCACCGTGTTCCAGGCCACGCGCGCCCCGGAGCACGAGCAGCTCCGGCCGCTCTCGGCGCGCGAGCGGCAGGTGCTGTCGTGGGTCTCCGCCGGCGCCGACAACGGGGACATCGCCGCGAGCCTGCAGATCACCGAGAGAACGGTGAAGGCCCACGTTTCGAGCCTGTACCGGAAGCTGCGACAGGAGAACCGGACGCAGCTCGCGCTCCTGGCCCGGCAGCTGGGGATCCGCCCGCCGAGTCAGTGAGCCGTTCCGCGGGAGCAGCAGCCCAACGTTCCCGGGGCGGCGCTCAGGTCCCGGCCGGAAGGGCCTGCTTCACGGCACGGCGGAGGAGCTGCGCCCCGGCCGCGACCGCTGCCACCTTGAGCAGGCCGAGGAGGAGGCCGACTGGACGCGGAAGATCCTTCGCCCGCGTCGCGATGCGATCCGGGTTCTCCCAGGCGCGGACGAGGGACTGGACACGCCGCTGGCCGAGCCGCGAATCGCGGGAGCGGGACAGCGCCACGCTCGTTCCGATGATGACGACGACGACCGCGGCGAGACCGGCTCCGGCGGCGATCAGGACGCGGCGGTTCTCACGCATCAGCCCGCGGACGTCCATCGCGCGCTGCCGGCGGCGGTCCAGCTCGCGCAGGGTGACCAAAAACTCGTCGCGGAGGCGATCGGCCGTCTTCTGGATCTGATGGTGTTCCTCGGCGCTCACTGGATCTCCTCCCGGGTCAGCATCCAGTCCAGCTTGAGCCGGTCGCGTGTCTTGGCCAGCGGGTGCCTGGGCAGCTTCTTGACCGAGAGGAACGCGAGCAGCGCCGCCACCACGAGTACCCCGACGCCGATCACCAGCGACCAGAGCCAGCGCGGTCCGGGCAGCGCGAGGACGATCGCCATCAGCGCCACCGCGAGGCCAGCCGGCGCCAGGAAGAGGGCGCCGGCCAGGAGGATGCCGGCGGCGCGTACCTCCTTCAGCTCGTCCTTCAGCTCGGTCCGGGCATGCAGGACCTCGGCCCGCACCAGGAGCTTCATCTCGGTCATCGCATGGCGGACCAGCTCCACCGTCGACATGTTTCGCAGCTGCGCCTCGTCCAGCCGCTGCTCTCCGAGTTCCACGCCGCACCTCCGCTCGACCTCGACGGACGCCCCCGGGCGCCCGGGAACGAAGATGGGGTCAGCCCCCGCGATGCGCATCACCCCGGAGGGCCTCGTCGGCCGTTCGGGAACGGGCGGTGGTCGTCCGCTGCGCGACAGACGACACCGCCCCGGGGTCCACGCCCGGCGGTCCGCTACCCTGCGCGGGTCAATGGCGTGGTTCCCAGCCCTCAGGAACGACCGAGGTCCAGCGCCGCCTCGAGCCGGGCGACGATCAGATCTGCGCCGGTGAAGAGGCGCGCGCCGTCCCACAGCGCAGGCGTCTCCGCGCCACCGTGCGACGCGAAGTCGGCAGCCGCCTCCGGGTACACCACGTTCCGGAACCGGACCGCCTCGAGGAGCCCGTGGTCCGCGACCCAGCGTCGGATCCGGGCCGACCGCGGCTCGTCCAGCCGATGGAACAGCTCGAGGGACGGGCTGTCAGCGGGCGACGGCACGGGCCGCCGCTACCCGGGCGCGCTCGCGCTCGACGCGCGCGGTCTCGGCCGCGGCCTTCGGGTCGCCCGGCCCGAGCGCCGCCAGCCGCTGCTCCGCCTCGCGCAGTGCCGCGTTCGCGCCCTCGAGGTCGATCGACGCCGCCGGCTCGGCCTGGTCGGCGAGCACCAGGACCGTGTCGTTCTGCACCTCGACGAAGCCACCGGCGACGAACCAGGCCTGCGTGGTCCCGCCGTCGCGGACCGTCAACGGGCCCGGCGAGAGCGTGGAGAGGAAGGGGCTGTGGCCGGGACGCACGCCATAGAGGCCCTCGGCCGCGGGGGCCACCACCTCGTCGGCGGGCGTGGAGAGCAGCCGCCGCTCGGGGGTGACGATGTCGACATTCAGCTTGGCCATCGGGCACTCACTCCTGAAAGCCGAGCCGCCACGTCTTTGGCTCGACGGTCTCGAATTCCACCTGGTTCCGGTCGTTCACCCGGGGCTCCTTGCCCGGGACGCCGAGCACGCCCTCGAGCCACACGAAGCGCCGGTCCAGCTTCCTCAGCTTGCCGTAGCCACCCTTCAAGAGCAGCTCGCCGAGCTTTCGCTGCTCGACGACGTTGCCCAGCCGGTCGTAGAGCACCGCCACCACCACGGGCCCGTACCCATCGAAGGGAGGCTTCTTCATCGCCGCCTTCTTCTGCGCCTCGCCCACAGGAGCCGACCCGGGCGGACGGGGAAGCGACTTCGGCAGCGCAGCCAGCACCCAGAAGCGCTCGCCGGAGTTGCTGACGAAGTACAGGTCGTCCACCGTTCCCAGGCAGCGCGGCAGGGTCCAGGCCACGTCGGTGTCGCGCGTCACCTCGATGCGGCACTTCCCCGCCCCCTCCTCGCGCATGACGATGCCGTACTCGGCGTTCGACGACGCGCGCGCCTTGCTCTGCCCCGGCTCCTCGGCCGCCGTCGCCCGCGCGGAGAGGACCTGAACCATCAGGAGCAGCGTGGTCTCGCACAGGCCGATCCTCACGCGTACGCGCCCGGGGACAGCGGATCAGGCCGCCGCCTTCTTCGCCGCCTCCACGACCTCCTCGATGCCCCCCGCGTAGAAGAAGTACTGCTCGGGGATGTCGTCGTGCAGGCCTTCCGCGATCTCCTTGAAGCCGCGGATGGTGTCGGTGAGCTTCACGTAGCGGCCCGGCTTGCCGGTGAAGACCTCGGCGGTGAAGAACGGCTGGCTGAGGAAGCGCTGGATCTTCCGCGCCCGGGCGACGGTGAGCTTGTCGTCCTCGCTGAGCTCGTCCATGCCGAGGATGGCGATGATGTCCTGGAGCTCCTTGTACCGCTGCAGGATGCCCTGGACCTTCCGCGCGACCGCGTAGTGGTCAGCGCCGACGATGTTCGGATCGAGGATGCGGCTGGTCGAGTCGAGCGGATCCACCGCGGGGTAGATGCCCAGCTCCGAGATGGGACGGCTGAGCACCGTGGTCGCGTCGAGGTGGGCGAAGGTCGTCGCCGGCGCCGGGTCGGTGAGGTCGTCGGCGGGCACGTAGATGGCCTGCACCGAGGTGACCGCCCCCTTCTTGGTGGAGGTGATGCGCTCCTGCAGCTCGCCCATGTCGGTGGCGAGCGTGGGCTGGTAGCCCACCGCGCTGGGAATGCGCCCGAGGAGCGCCGAGACCTCGGAGCCGGCCTGGGTGAAGCGGAAGATGTTGTCGATGAAGAGGAGCACGTCCTTGCCGCGCTCGTCGCGGAAGTACTCGGCGATGGCCAGCGCGGAGAGCGCCACGCGGGCGCGCGCGCCGGGCGGCTCGTTCATCTGCCCGTACACCAGCACGCACTGGCTCTTCTCCAGGTCCTCGAGGTTGATGATCTTCGACTCGATGAACTCGGCGTAGAGGTCGTTGCCCTCGCGGGTGCGCTCTCCCACGCCGCCGAACACGGAGAAGCCGCCGCGCTCCTTGGCGACGTTGTTGATCAGCTCCTGGAGCAGCACCGTCTTGCCCACGCCGGCGCCGCCGAAGAGGCCGATCTTGCCGCCGCGCAGGTAGGGCGCGAGCAGGTCGATGACCTTGATGCCGGTCTCGAACGGCTGCATGCGCACGTCCTGGTCGGTGAAGGTCGGCGGCTCGCGGTGGATGG
>CAZDSB010000625.1:0-2948 GCA_964507515.1 uncultured Myxococcaceae bacterium | reverse complement strand
TATGCTGGTCGCGTACGGCTCCGGGCACAAGCGAGTCCAGGAGCTGGTGGGCACGGCGCTGAAGTCGCTCGGCGTCGGTCCGGAGGCGCTCTTCTCGACGCTGGGTCGCATCGCCGCCCGATGCGTCGAGACGGTGCTCCTCAGCGAGAAGATCGACACCTGGGTCGACGCCCTGGCGTCGAACATGGAGAAGGGAGATCTCAGGATCCACGACACCGACAAGTGGGATCCGTCGTCGTGGCCGAAGGAGGCCTTCGGCGCAGGCTTCCACGAGGCCCCCCGCGGTGCGCTCGGCCACTGGGTGCACATCAAGAACGGGACGATCGCCAACTACCAGTGCATCGTCCCCAGCACCTGGAATGCCGGGCCGCGTGACGGCTCCGAGAAGCGCGGACCGTACGAGGCGGCGCTGCTGAAGACGCCGGTCGCGGACCCGAAGCAGCCGCTGGAGATCCTCCGCACCGTCCACTCCTTCGACCCCTGCATGGCCTGCGGAGTCCACGTGGTGGACGTGCAACGACGGGAGCTCGTCCGTGTGAGGACACCATGAGAGCGGTGGTGATGAGTCCGTCGGAGGAGATTCCCCACCCTTTGGTGAGCGGAACGCGGATCCGGGTCTACGTCTGGGACCTGGTGGTGCGAAACACGCACTGGGTCATCGCCTTGACGATGGCGATCCTGGTGGCGACCGGCCTGTTCATGGCTCACCCGTTCGGGTTCCCGGGGACGACGCCGGACTCTCATTTCCTGATGGGCTGGGTCCGGGTGGTGCACTTCTACACCGCCATCTTCTTCACCCTCGCGGTGCTGGTGCGGCTCGTCTGGTTCTTCACCTCCCCCGCGCTCCATGCCCGGTGGAAGCAGTTCATCCCCGTTCAGCGATACCGGCGCCGCGAGCTGCTGAGCGCGATCAAGTTCTACTCCTTCTTCCGTGCCCGCCCGCCCGACGTCATCGGTCACAACCCCCTGGCGGGCCTGTCGTACGCGGGCGTGTTCGTCCTCTACGCGGTGATGATCACCTCGGGCCTGGCGATGTACGCGGGGAGCGCGCTTCCCGGCGCGTTCATGAAGAGCTTCGAGTTCCTCGTCCCCATCTACGGAGGACTCCAGACGGCCCGGATCATCCACCACGTGGTGATGTGGGTGCTGATCCTCTTCGTCACCCTTCACGTTTACGCCAACGCGCTCACCTCGGCGCTGGAGCAGAACGGCGAGGTGGACTCGATCTTCGCAGGCTACAAGTTCGTTCACCGCGAGGACATCGAGAAGGAGCTGGCGGACGAGACGGCGGAGCACGTGCGGAGGCGCCGTGCCTGAGTCGCTGCTGGTGCTCGGACTCGGCAACCCGCTCTGTCAGGACGACGGCGCGGGGGTGGTGGCGATCACCAGGATGCTCGAGCGGTGGAGCCCGGGACCCGGCATGAAGATGCTGGAGG
The DNA here is from genome assembly GCA_964507515.1 of uncultured Myxococcaceae bacterium. Taxonomy (GTDB): domain Bacteria; phylum Myxococcota; class Myxococcia; order Myxococcales; family Myxococcaceae; genus RPRB01. The sequence goes on along the minus strand of CAZDSB010000625.1, from coordinate 1,512 downwards.
GTGGCACGCTCGGGCTCTGGCTCCTGCCCTTGATCGAGTCGTACCGGAACGTGGTCCTGGTGGATGCGATCCGGGCGGACGCCGAGCCGGGCACGCTGGTCCGCATCGACGGAGAGGAGGTGGCACGGGCGGCCGCGCATCGCCTCTCGGTCCACCAGGTGGGGGTCGGAGACCTGATGGACGCAGCGCAGATCCGCGGAACCCTCCCACCCAAGCTGACGTTGCTGGGGGTCGTGCCGGAGAACGTCTCGCTGGGGCTCGGGCTCACGCCGCGGGTCGAGCGGGCGCTGCCAGCGCTGATCGCACGCGTCTTCCTGGTCTGCAGCGAGCTCGGGCATCCGCTGAGGCCGAGGTCCGATGATGAGATCCTGGTGGGCGCTGACGATGGCCTGCGCCGCGTCCTGGGCATGCCGGTCGGGGTGCGCTGAGGACAGAACGGCCGGAGCTCCGGTCGAGCGGCTCCGGACCGCCGCGGCGAGGGCGAGAGGAGAACAGCTCTACCGGGAGAACTGCGCCCTCTGCCATGGCGAGAAGGCGGACGGCCGGGGGGCCCGGAGCATGGGCCTGGACCGCAAGCCGGCCAACTTCACCGAGGCCGTCTGGAGCAGCCCCGAGGGCGTCACCCGGGCCTTCCAGGCGATCAGCCAGGGCATCCCGGGCTCCGCCATGCCCTCCTGGGAGGCAGCCCTGAGCCCGGACGACAGATGGGCCCTGGTCGCCTTTCTCGTCTCGGTGAGCGAGCGAAGCGCGAATGGAGCCGATCGCTAGAGCGGCACGGAAGTCGGCCGGAAGGAGCGAGCAATGAGTAACGACATCAGCTACGGATACACCCGGACGCTTCCAGGCGTTGCCTACGACGAGGCCGTGCGGAGCATCACCGAGGGACTGAAGCAGGAGGGCTTCGGGGTGCTCACCACCATCGACGTGAAGCAGACGCTGAAGCAGAAGCTCGGGGTGGACTTCCCGCCGTACGTCATCCTCGGGGCATGCAACCCAAAGCTCGCGCACCGGGCGCTGACCCTGGAGCCCGGGATCGGTCTGCTGCTCCCCTGCAACGTGGTGGTCTCCGAGAGTCCCGCGGGCGCCGTGGTGCAGGTGGTGAAGCCGGAGGCGATGCTCGGAATGGTCGAACGGAAGGAGCTTCAGCCCGTCGCGCAGGAGGCAGATGCGCGACTGCGCCGGGCACTCGCGCACCTCGGGACTCGCTGAGGGCCGCTCGGGAGCGGTGCCAGCAGATCCCGGACGCGCCGTAGTGGACCGGAGCGGCCCGCCGGCGCGCATTTCTTGCGCTCACCCCGGCCGAGCCCGCAGGAATTCCCGTCCGAGCACGCCGAAGCCACCGCATCCGACGGCCTGCGCTCCATGGCGCGCCGGTGGCCCGGAGACTGCAGCGGCGAGTCGGCCGTCCGCGATCGCCCGAGCGGACGGAGCCTGCAGTCCTCTCGTCCCGGGCATTCGCGGGAGCACCGGCATGGAGAGCGGTGAGATCGTCTCTGGCGGGCCGCTGCAGGG
>CAZDSB010000624.1:0-3202 GCA_964507515.1 uncultured Myxococcaceae bacterium | reverse complement strand
CGACGGTGCTCGGCGGGCCGCTCCTGTCCTTGCTCGGCGCCACCGGCGTCGCGCTGGTGCTCACCGCCGGGGCATTCGTCTTTCCCGCGGCGGCGCTCTGGCTCGAGCTCGGGCTGGTCGCCGCGGTGACCCGCCCGGCCCGGCTCGGCGCGGCCGCGCGCACCGCGCTCGGAGTCGTGCTCGCCCGTCCCGGCGCGGTGGTGGGGCTCTGGGCGGTGACGGCGTTGCCCGCGGGGTTCCTCGCGGCCGCGGTGCAGGCGCTCCGCTCCGCCGCCGCCGGCGCCGGCTGGGCCGCAGCCTCCGCCGGCGGCGTGGCGATCCTGCTCGTGTCGCTCGTCGAGGCGGTGGCGACGCTGATCCGGCTCGACGCGCTGGCGGCGCTGGTGCTCGACGGGCGCCGCGAGCTTCCGGCTCCTCCGCCCCGGCCCGCTCCGCCGCCGCCGGCCATCCCCGTGGCCAGCCTCGTCTCCAGGGGAGAGGTGATCGAGGCGCGCCCGGTGGGGGCCGTCGCGCCGTGGAACCCCGGAGGGCCCCGATGAACGTGCAGGGCTTCCACCACCTCGCGATCCAGGTGAAGGCGCTCGAGGACGTGGCCGGCTTCTACCGCGAGGTGCTCGGGCTGCCCGAGCTCGAGCGCCACCACGGCGAGGACGGCAGGCTCCGGAGCATCTGGCTGGACGTCGGCGGCGGAGCGTTTCTCGCCCTCGAGCGGGTGGAGACCGCGCCGTCGCCCGACCCCGGTTTCCGGGACGGCCGGCCCGGCCTGTTCCTGGTGGCGCTACGGATTCCCCGGGCGGACCGCGCGCGGATCCGCGCCGAGCTCGACCGGCGCGGCATTCCCCTGGTCCACGAGACGCGCTGGACGATGTACGTCCGCGACCCGGAGGGGAACAGGGTCGCGCTCAGCCACCATCCGGACGGATGAGCCTCGGCCCTCCGTCCCAAGACGCCCGGCTCGCTCCCGCACATTCCAAGGAAATCCACGGAGTTCCCTCACCGTGGCCGGGCTCTCGCGCTGCATCCGTACGTGGCTGCAGAGAGCGAGGGCCCGATGAACGTCCGCGGTCTGTGTCTTGTGACTCTTGTGATGGTGGGGTGCGCGAAATCCGGTTCGAACCCGAACCCCGGGCCAGGACCGGGCAGCGGCGTCACTGGCGTCACCGTGGATGCGCCATCGAGCGTGACCGGCGGGCTCAAGGTGACCTTGAAGGCCACCGTGCAGGGGACGTTCACCGGCGGAGGCGTGGTCTGGAGCATCAGCGGCGGTGGCTCCGTCGCCGACGTGCACGGCAATCCGGTGGTCTTCACCGCGCCAATGGTGAACAGCGCGACCTCCGTCGTCGTCACCGCGACCTCCGCGACGGATGGCACCCGCTCCGGCACGGCGACCATCGCGGTCACGCCGGCCGTCCCGGTGAATCCGCGCGTGCAGCCGACGTTGGTCCCTGCCCAGGCAACCCTCCCCGGGCCGCAGGGGCCGGTCCAGGTCGACGGAAGCCGCGACGCCCAGGGCATCCAGAGCGACTTCGTCGTCGGCCAGCTGATCCTCCATCCGCGCTCGTCGTCGGACCTGAGCGACTTCCTCCAGAAGTACGAGGGCACCGTCGTCTCCGACGACTCCGTCCCCGAGCCGCCGCCCGAGGTCGGAGTCACCCTCACCGCAGCTCAGCGGCAGGCCACCCGGTACCTGGTCCGCATCAACCTCGCGCGGGTGGACCTCTCCACCTTCCCGGCGGACGCGGCCGCGGTCGGGCTGGGTGGCGACCTCGACGTCTCCACCGAGGACGGCCTGCGCACCCTGGCCGCGGCGGCCAGCGCGGCGTCCACCGGCTTCACCACCTCGCCGAACGGCGTCGACCGGCCGGCGGCCTTTCCGCACAAGATGCTCCTGACCCAGGAGCGCTCCACCGGCCCGGGAACCTTCACCGACGCCTTCACCGCCTCGCCGAACTGGTCGCGCTTCTGGACCAGCGGAAGCCAGTCCAACGTGACGGTCGCCTGGCAGTTCGTGTCGGCGCACGGCATCGCCCGCCGGGTCCGGGTGGCGATCATCGACGGGGGCTTCTGGTTGAACCCCGATGGGACGGCCCGGGGCACGGACACCGACCTCCCGGCGAACCCCGTGCAGTACGACTTCGTCGACGACGATCGAACCGCCGACGGCTCCAACCCGAACAACTGCAGCGGGGGCAGCTCGTGCTTCTGGCACGGCAACGGCTCCGCGGGCACGGCGCTCGGGTTGATCGACAACCGGAGCGGCGCGGCAGGAACCGGCGGGCTGGTCGCGGATCCGTTCCTCTTCAAGAGCTCGCTGACACACGATCAGAAGGTCCGGGCCATCCGCACCGCGGTCGCGTGGGGCGCGGACGTGGTCTCGATGAGCTTCGGGGGAGACTGCAACCTGGCCTGCCGGAGGCTGGACCGCGACGACACGCCGTATGACGACGCGATCAACGGCGGTGCCAAGACGGTCTTCGTTGCCTCGGCGGGCAACGGGGACAGCAACGGCAACGGCTACGACGTCGGCGATCCGCACTTCGTCCATCCCTGCATCGAGGACCACGTCATCTGCATCGGCGCGCTGGCGGACGACGTCGCCACCGCCATCGGCTACTCCAACTTCGGTGATGCGGTGGACCTCTTCGCCGCGACCGACATCCCGGTCATGTCCGCACCTGCCGGCAACGACTCGGACCCGGCCGGTCTCGCCGCGCCCCGCATCCACAACGGAACCAGCGCCTCCGCGCCGTTCGTCGCCGGCGTCGTCGCGATGATGAAGGCAATCAACCCCGCGCTGGACAACGACACCGTGGCGACCATCCTCCGAGACACGGCCCACCGCGGGGCGTCGCCAGTGGATCGCTACGTAGACGCTGCGGCGGCGGTGCGGAAGGCCGCCGAGGGCATTCCCGGAGTGACCGACGTGCTCGAGCCCGACGACGGCGCCTCACCGAGGGTCCTTGCCCCCGGTACCTACACGGACCTGTCACTCCACACCGACGGCGATCGCGACGGATACCAGCTGACCGTGAACGCCTACTCCCGCGTGCAGATCCAAGTCTCGTCGGTGGACGCCCTCGGAGCGGTCTATCTCGGCGACGGGTACGGTCTGGCCGCCGATCAGCTGGGGTGCGGGAAGTTCGTCGAGGAGAGCTCGACCCCAGGTCCGAACACCCAGGCCCGGAGCTATCTCGTCCCTGCG
>CAZDSB010000623.1:0-7109 GCA_964507515.1 uncultured Myxococcaceae bacterium | reverse complement strand
CGTGCCCACGTTGCAGGGGATGTCACACCGCCTGCCGATCGCGAGCGCGCAGGTGAAGAGCGCGCTGGTGCTCGCCGGGCTGGCGGCCGACGGCGAGACCCGGGTGCGCGAGCCCGAGCCGTCGCGCGACCACACCGAGCGGATGCTCGCCGCGTGGGGAGCACCGGTCCGGGTCGAGGCGGGAGAGGTGGTCACGACGCGGCTCCTGGCGCCGCTGGCGTTGCCCTCTTCGCTGGACGTTCCCGGCGATCCGTCCTCGGCGGCGTTCTGGATCTGCGCGGGGCTGCTCGTTCCAGGAGCCATCGCCGTCGTCCGGGGAGTGGACGTGAACCCGACGCGGACCGGCTTCCTCGCGGTGCTCGAGCGGATGGGCGTCCGGGTCGATCGAGAGGCGGAGGCGTCCCGCGCGGGCGACCCGGTGGCGACGCTTCGCGTGCGGGGAGGACAGTCGCTCCGCGGAACGGAGATCCGCCCGGCGGAGGTCCCCTCCCTGCTGGACGAGATCCCGCTCCTCGCGGTCGTCGCCAGCCAGGCCTCCGGCGAGACGCGGGTCAGCGGCGCGCGGGAGCTGCGGGTGAAGGAGTCCGACCGGCTGAAGCAGCTCGTGCTCGGGCTCCGCGCGATGGGCGCCGACATCGACGAGCTGGACGACGGCTTCGTGCTCCGCGGTCCGGCGCGCCTCCGTGCGGCGGAGATCGACGCCGCGCACGATCACCGCATCGCGATGGCCTTCGCGATCGCCGGCCTGGTCGCCGACGGGGAGACCCACGTCGAGGGGGCGGAGTGGGCGGACATCTCGTACCCCGGCTTCTTCCGGCAGCTCGCCGTCGGCACCGCGGGCGCGCTCGACACCTGACGGCTCCTCACCGCGCCATCAGCCGGTACTGCTCCACCCAGCCCGGCAGCGCCCGGATGCGGTCGAGCCACGCCAGCACCGCCGGCCAGCGCCCGAGGTCCACGCCGGCCTCGGGGGCGAGGAAGACGTAGGCCGAGGCCGACACGTCGGCGATGCTCGGCGCGTCTCCCGCGAGCCACGGCCGACGGGACAGCTCCTGCTGGAGCCGGCCCAGGTCGGCGAGGGCGCGCGCCTCGATCCACGCCAGCGCGCCGGGGGACGCCGCCTCGAACCCCCGGCGGTACCAGCGGAGGTTGGCCATCGAGAAGCCGATCCGGTTCGCCTCCCAGAAGAGCCAGGTGGTGAGCTGCTCCCAGCTCGACCCCGGCGGTGGACCGAGCTTCCCCGTCTCGCGCGCCAGGCGAAGGAGGATGGCGTTGGACTGGGCCTGGGGCACGCCGTCGGTGACGAGGACCGGCACCTCGCCGAACTGGCTCACCCGCCGGAACTCCTCCGGCCGGCCGTCGCGGGGAACGTCGAGGTCGACCCACACGTACCGGTGCGGGACCTCGGCGAGGGTCAAGAACAGCCGGACCTTGTACGAGTGTCCGGATTCGTGGTTGCCGTAGAGGACTCGATCGCCCATCGCAGACAGGGTACGCCGCATCCGGCGAAACCGGCGGTACAGTCGCGGGGGCGGCCGACGGACGACCGCTTCCACCGAAGAGAGGCAGTCGCCGCCCGTGTCCCGGTTCGCGGTCATCGGAGATCCCGTCGCCCACTCGGCCTCGCCGCGGCTGTTCGACTGGCTCGCCGGCCGCCTCGGCCTCGAGCTCCGGTACGAGGCGGTGCGCGTTCCCGCCGGGACCCTCGCCTCGGTGCTGGAGGAGGCGCGCGCTGGCCGGTGGGATGGGCTGTCGGTCACCATCCCCCACAAGCAGGACGCGCTGGTGCTGGCAGAGCGAGCACATCCGCGCGCCACGCGCGCCGGGGCCGCGAACTGTCTCGTCCGTGCGGCCGACGGGCGGCTGGTGGCCCACAACACCGACGTGGAGGGCGTGTCGGCGGCGCTCGCGCACCACGGCTGCTCGCTGCGAGGGAGCGCGGTGCTCCTCCTCGGCGCGGGAGGCGCGGCCCGGGCCGGCGCGGTCGCGGCGCGCGAGGGCGGCGCGACGCGGCTGTGGATCGCGAACCGTCACCCGACCCGGGCGATCGAGCTCGCGTCCGCGTTCGACGGGGAAGCCCTGCCGCTCACCGCGGAGGCGCTCGGGCCGGCGCTCCCACGCGCGACGGTCGTGCTGCAGGCGACCTCGGTCGGCCTGGATGCGCCGGAGGACTCGCCACTGCCCCCGGGGTGCGTGCTACACGACCGGCTCACGGTGATGGACATGGTGTACCGCCCGCTCCGGACCCGCCTGCTGCGTGACGCGGAGGCGGCCGGCGCCCGCACCATCGACGGGCTGTGGATGCTGGTGTTCCAGGGGCTCGCCCAGCTGCGGCTCTGGACGGGCACCGAGCCCGCCGCCGACGTCGCGCCCGCGCTGCACGCGCACCTCGCGGAGGGCGGATGACGCTCCGGCGACTCCGGGCGCTGACCGCGGGCGAGAGTCACGGGCCGGCGCTCCTCGGCATCCTCGAGGGCCTGCCTGCGGGGCTCCCGCTGACCGCGGCGCTCATCGACCGCGACCTCGCCCGGCGGCAGAAGGGCTACGGTCGGGGCGGGCGGATGAAGATCGAGCAGGACGCGGCCGAGATCCTGGCCGGTGTCCGCTTCGGCGAGACGCTCGGCTCGCCACTGGGTCTGCTGATCCACAACAAGGACTGGGCGAACTGGAGCGGGCGCATGAGCCCTGCCCCGGGAGGCCCCGATCCGCGTCCGGTCCAGGTCCCGCGCCCCGGGCATACCGACCTGGCCGGCGCGCTGAAGTACGGGCGGACCGCGGACCTTCGCGACATCCTGGAGCGGGCCTCCGCCCGGGAGACCGCGATGCGCGTCGCCCTCGGGGCCGCGGCCCGGGCGCTGCTCCGCGAGCTGGGGATTCAGGTGGGAAGCTACGTGCGCAGCATCGGGACCGCGGACGCGGAGCTCGCGGCCGACGTCGCGGCGGATCTCCTCCGGGACGACGCCGAGGCGCTCGCGCTCCTCGCCGACGAGACCGAGACCCGCGCCCTCACTGCCGCCGGATCCGACCGACTGGTGCAGGCGATCCAGGAGGCGCAGCGGCGCCGGGACACGCTGGGCGGGGTCGTCGAGGTCGTCGCCACCGGAGTTCCGCCCGGTCTGGGCTCTCACGTGCAGGCGGACCGCAAGCTCGACGGCCGCCTCGGGGGGGCGCTCCTCTCCATCCCCGCCATCAAGGCGGTGGAGATTGGCGACGGCATCCAGGGTGGGCGCGCCTACGGCAGCGAGACCCACGACCCCATCGTCCTCGCCGGCGACCGGCTGGCGCGCACCAGCAACCACGCGGGTGGGCTGGAGGGCGGCATCACCAACGGCCAGCCGGTGCTCCTCCGGGCCGTCATGAAGCCCATCTCCACGGTCCCCGCCGCGCTGCCATCCGTCCACCTGGGCTCGCTGGACCTCGTGCCGGCCCACGTGGAGCGGAGCGACACCTGCGCCGTCCCGGCCGCGGGCGTGGTGACGGAAGCAGTGGTCGCGCTCGCGCTGGCGGACGCGCTACTCGAGGCCCTCGGGGGGGACACGATGGACGCGCTCCGTCCGGCGTTCGCGCGTCTGCGACTCTCCGCGCGCACGCGTCCCGGGCACGTGTGGCTCGTCGGGCCGATGGGCGCCGGGAAGACCGAGGGAGGGCGGCGCCTGGCCGTGCTGCTGGGGCTGCCGTTCGTGGACCTGGACGCCATCGTCGAGCAGCGCGCCGGGAAGCCGGTGGCGGAGCTGTTCCGCTCCGAGGGCGAGGCGGGCTTCCGGGCGCTCGAGGCGGAGGCGGTGGGCTCGGCGGCGAAGGGGCCGGCGGCGGTCGTCGGCACCGGTGGCGGGGTCGTGCTGGGCGAGCCTGCCTGGCGGACCATGCGGGGCAGCGGCGTGGTCCTCGGGCTCACCGCGACCAAGGAGACGCTGCTCGCGCGTCTGGCGGAAGAGACCGCCCGCCGGCCGCTCCTCGCCGGAGACGCGGCGGCGGCGCTGGAGACCGTGCTCAGGGAGCGACGGCACCTCTACCGGCGCGCCGACCTGACGCTCGACACCGAGGGGCTTTCGCCGGAGGGTGTGGCGGGAGCGCTGGTGGGCCTGCTGCGATCGCTGCAGGGTCCGCTGGTCCGCCCCGGGGGCGCGCCGTGAAGGTGACGGTGCAGTCGCGGGCCGGCGCGTACGAGGTGGAGATCGGCGCGGGGCTGCTGCGCGGGCTGGCGGAGGATCCGTCGGGCGGGGGCATCGCCGGCCGCGTCGCGCTGGTGACTGACTCCAACGTCCGCCGACTGTGGGGCGACGCGCTCCGGGACGCGCTCGCGGGGGCGGGGCTCGGCCCGGTCCTGCTCGAGGTTCCTCCGGGCGAGGGGAGCAAGACGCTCGGCCGGGCCGACGCGCTGTGGAGCGGACTGATCGAGGCAGGCCTCGGGCGCGGGGACACGGTGCTCGCGCTCGGAGGAGGCGTGGTGGGAGACCTCGCCGGCTTCGTCGCGGCGACCTTCCACCGCGGGATGCGCCTGCTGCAGCTGCCGACCACGCTGCTCGCCCAGGTCGACTCGTCGATCGGCGGCAAGGTGGCGATCGACCACCGCCTGGGCAAGAACCTGATAGGCGCCTTCCATCCGCCGGTCCGGGTGGTGGCCGACGTGTCCACGCTGCGAACGCTGCCGGTGCGGGAACGCTGGAACGGCCTCGCCGAGGTGCTGAAGACCGCGCTGGTGCTAGACCGCGAGCTGTTCGAGGAGCTGGAGACGGCGCTCCCCGTCCTCGGCGATGGCCGGGCGGACGACGACGGCTGGGCCGGCGTGGTGGGGCGGACCGCCGCGCTCAAGGCGCGGCTGGTCTCGGAGGACGAGCTGGAGCGCGGACCCCGGATGCTCCTGAACTTCGGCCACACCGTGGGCCACGCGCTGGAGGCGGTCACCGGGCACGGGCCGCTGAATCACGGGGAGGCGGTGGTACTGGGGATGCGGGCGGCGGTGGCGGTGTCCGCCCGACTGGGGCGGCTCGGACCGGAGGAGACGCGAAGGATCGAGGCGATGCTTGACCGGTTCCCTCGCCCGCCGGCGGTGACACGACCTCCGCGGGAGGCTGTGCGGGCGGCGCTCGGACGGGACAAGAAGGTGAGCGCCGGGAAGATCCGCTACGTCGTCCTCGAGGGCCTCGGGCGCGGCGCGATCGAGCCGGCGCTGCCGGAGGAGCTGCTGGGCATCGCCATCGACCGGGCGCTGGAGGCCCTCGGATGAGGGTCCTGGTGCTGCACGGGCCGAACCTGAACCTGCTCGGCGAGCGCGAGCCCGCCGTCTACGGCCGGGTGACGCTCGAGGAAATCGACACGCGCATCAGCGAGCGAGCGCGCCACCTCGGAGCAGAGGTGCGGACCTTCCAGAGCAACCACGAGGGCGCGCTCATCGACCGGCTCCACGCCGAGCGGCGCTGGGCAGACGGCGTGCTCTTCAACCCCGGGGCGCTGACGCACTACGCGTGGTCCCTGCGCGACGCGGTGGCCGCGGTGTCGCTGCCCTGCATCGAGGTGCACGTCTCGGACGTCAGCAAGCGCGAGCCGTGGCGCCGGATGAGCGTCCTGGCCGACGTTCGGGCGGCGCTCTGCGCGGGGCGAGGGCTCGACTCCTATCTGGAAGCGCTGGAGCTCCTCCTGGAGGTCGCACCCGGCCCCGATCGCGACGCGGAGGGGACGGTGGCCCTCCTCGCCGAGCGGTTGGCCCATCCGGACGAGCGGGGTGTCCTGGCCCGCGAGCTGGCGCAGATCCTCCGTCGGTCCGGCCGGTTCCGGTGGGTGGGCCTCTACGACGTCGGCAAGGAAGACGTGGAGGTCCGGGGGTGGGCAGGGCCGGGTCCTCCCACGCATCCGAGGTTCGGGCGAGGCGAGGGGCTGACCGCCGCGGCGATCTCGAGCGGCCGCGCGGTCGTCGTCCAGGATGTGCGGGGCGATCGCCGCCACATTCCAACGCTGGAGGGCACACGGGCCGAGGCTATCTTCCCGGTGGTCGCGCCGTCGGGCGTGCTCGGGACGGTGGACGTCGAGAGCGCGAACGCACAGGCGTTCACGACCGAACGGGTCCGCTGGCTCGAGCGATGCGTGGATGCGCTGGCGCCGTTCTGGGAGGGCACGCGGTCCGCGGGCTGACCCGGCCTCGAGCACGAAAGTGATCCGGTCGTGCCCCGGCGGGTCTCGCTAGGCTGGCGTCATGCAGAGCGTCGTGCGCGTCGGCTTCGTGACCTCGGCTCAGCTCCGGGACCTCACTCCGGACGATCGCTCGCTGCTCCCGGTGCTCGCCGCCCGCGGCATGGCGGTGGTGCCGGCGGTCTGGACCGAGCCGCTGCCGCCCGCGCTGGACGCACTGGTCCTCCGCTCCACGTGGGACTACCACCTGCGACTGCCCGAGTTCCTCGCCTGGGTGGACGCAGTGGAGGCCGCCGGCATCCCGCTGCTCAATCCTCCAGGCACCATCCGGTGGAACGTCGATAAGAAGTACCTCCTCGAGGTCGAGGCGCGGGGCGTCCCCATCGTCCCGACGCGCCACGCGGCGCGGGGCTCGGGGGTCGCCCTGCCGTCGCTGCTGAGGGACGCGGGCTGGACCGAGGCGGTGGTGAAGCCGTGCGTGTCCGGCGGCGCCTTCGAGACGTGGCGGGCCGGCACCGGCGCGGCGGACGCGGGGCGCTTCGCCCGACAGCTCGAGCGGATGGACTGCCTGGTGCAGCCGTTCCTGGCGGAGCTCGTGTCGGAGGGAGAGTGGTCGCTCCTCTTCTTCCGGGGCGCCTACAGCCACGCGGTCCTCAAGCGGCCGGAGCGCGGTGACTTCCGGGTGCAGGAGGAGTTCGGCGGCGTGGCCGCTCGTGCCGAGGCGCCTGCAGCCCTCGTCGAGGCGGCGGCGCGTGCGCTCGAGGCATCCGCGCAGGAGACTTTCTACGCGCGCGTGGACGGCGTGGTCCGCGGTGGCCGGCTGGAGGTGATGGAGCTCGAGCTCGTGGAGCCGTCGCTGTTCCTGGAGCACAGCTCCGGAGCCGCCGAGCGGTTCACGGACGCGCTGATCCGGCACCTCCGCGGTTAGTGCTCGACCGAACGCTCAGCGCGGGCGGACGGCGTGCACGGCCTCGGCGAGCGAC
>CAZDSB010000622.1:0-21285 GCA_964507515.1 uncultured Myxococcaceae bacterium | reverse complement strand
TCCAACTGGCCCCTGTTTGCGGAGAAGGCCCGGCAGCTTCTGACCAAGGACAAGGTCGCCGCGGTCTTCGGCTGCTGGACCTCGGTCTCCCGGAAGTCGGTGCTCCCGGTCTTCGAGGAGCTGAACGGCCTGCTCTACTACCCGGTGCAGTCCGAGGGCGAGGAGCTCAGCCCGAACGTCTTCTACACCGGCGCTGCGCCCAACCAGCAGGCCATCCCCGCGGTGGAATATCTCATGTCGAAGGAGGGAGGCGGCGCGACGCGCTTCTTCCTGCTCGGCACCGACTACGTCTACCCGCGGACCACCAACAAGATCCTGCGAGCGTTCCTGCACTCGAAGGGGGTGACCGACAAGGACATCCAGGAGACGTACACGCCCTTCGGCCACAGCGACTACCAGACCATCGTCGCGCAGATCAAAGCGTTCGGCGCCGGCGGCCACACCGCGGTCATCTCCACCATCAACGGCGACTCCAACGTTCCCTTCTACAAGGAGCTCGGGAACCAGGGCCTCAAGGCGACCGACATCCCGGTGGTGGCGTTCTCGGTTGGCGAGGAGGAGCTGCGGGGAATCGACACGAAGCCACTCGTCGGTCATCTCGCCGCGTGGAACTACTTCATGTCGGTGAAGAACCCGGTGAACACCGCCTTCATCAAGCAGTGGAAGGAGTACGTGAAGAAGAGCGGCCTTCCGGGCGGAGACGCGCGGGTCACCAACGATCCGATGGAGGCCACCTACGTCGGCATCCACATGTGGGCCCAGGCGGTGAAGAAGGCCGGGACCACGAAGGTGGATCTGGTCCGCGCCGCGATGAGCGGACAGACCGTGGCCGCCCCGTCTGGCTTCACGTTGAAGATGGACGAGAGCAACCATCACCTGTGGAAGCCGGTGATGATCGGCGAGGTGCAGGCCAACGGGCAGTTCTCGGTGGTCTGGAAGACCTCCAAGCCCCTCCGCGCCCAGCCCTGGAGCCCGTTCATCCCCGGCAATGAGAAGCGTGCCGAGCGCTGAGCGGCTGCTGCTGCTCTTGCTGCTCACGGCGGCGGCGGCCCGCGCTGGCGAGGCCGCCCCGCCCGAGCAACGCCCGACGACGACCCTCGATGCCCCCACCCTGGACAGGCTGGTCGATCCCGAGTCGCGCGACGAGATCCTCACTTCCCTGGTGGAGGCGGCCGACGTGCACGCTCTGCCCGTCCTTCGGGCGCTCCTCGAGGGGAACCTCCACCGCGGCCCGGCGGCGCTGCTCGTCGACCACGAGGGCACGCTCGAGGATGCGCTCACCGGTGCTCCGGCACAGGTCGAGCGCGAGCAGCTGGAGCCGGTGACGATCAACAACCGCTTCCGAAAGAAGCTCGAGCGCGCTGTCGCGGCCCTGTCGCTCTCCCTCGGGCCTGCACCGGACCGCCTCGCCGCCGCGCGCATCCTGCAAGAGAACCCAGGCCCCGAGGTCCTTCCTGCGGTCCAGAGGGCCCGGGAGCACGAGACCGACCGCCAGGTCCAGGAGGTTCTCCGCGCGACCGCGGCGATGCTCTCCCTGGCGAGCCCCGAACCAGCGCAGCGCCTCGCGGCCATCGACGAGCTGCGGAGGGCCCACGCCAAGCGGCAGCTGGTGCAGAGGCTGGAGGTGGAGCAGGACCCCACCGTGCTCGCCGCCCTGCACGACGCCATCCGCAGCGTGGACCTAGCGCTGCAGCGCGCCGCGATGGTGGGGCTGGTCTTCTCCGGGCTCAGCCTGGGCAGCATCCTGCTCCTCGCCGCCCTCGGGCTGGCGGTGACCTTCGGCCTGATGGGCGTCATCAACATGGCCCACGGCGAGCTCCTCATGGTCGGCGCGTACGCGACGTGGCTGGTGCAGGGGGCGTTCCGCGGCTCGCACCACTTCGACTGGTACCTCGTCGCCGCGCTGCCGGCCTCGTTCCTGGCCGCGGCGCTCGTGGGCGCGCTGCTGGAGGTCGCGGTGGTCCGCAGGCTCTACGGCCGGCCCCTGGAGACGCTCCTCGCCACGTGGGGCGCGAGCCTTCTCATCATCCAGGCGGTGCGTGTGGTCTTCGGGGCGCAGAACGTCGAGGTCTCCAACCCCAGCTGGATGTCCGGCGGGCTCACGCTGCTCCCGGACCTGGTCCTCCCCTGGAATCGAATCGTCATCCTCGGCTTCTCGCTCACGGTCCTCCTCGGCGCCTGGCTCCTGCTGAACCGGACCCGTCTCGGGCTCCTGGTGCGCGCGGTGACCCAGGACCGGCAGCGCGCCCGGGGACTGGGCGTCCGCACGCCGCGGGTGGACCTGCTCGCGTTCGCGGCCGGGTCAGGCATCGCCGGCCTTGGCGGATGCGCGCTCTCGCAGATCGGCAACGTCGGTCCAGAGCTCGGTCAGGGTTTCATCGTCGACTCGTTCATGGTCGTCGTGCTGGGCGGAGTCGGACAGCTCGCCGGTACCACCATCGCCGCGTCGGGCCTGGGCATCGTGAACAAGCTGCTCGAGCCGTGGGCGGGCGCGGTCCTGGCGAAGATCGCCGTCCTGGTCTTCGTCATCCTCTTCATCCAGCGGCGCCCCCAGGGGCTGTTCGCGCTGCGAGGCAGGGCCCTGGAGGACGGGTGAGCACGGCCACCGCTACCCTCGCGCCGGCGCTCGTCCAGCCCTCGCCTCCGGGGCGGCGGCTCTACCCCCGCCGTGTCTGGGCCGCCGTCCTCGGCGTGTACGGCGTGCTGGTCGTGGCGATCCCGGTGCTGCACCTGGCGGTTCCGGCGAGCTCGGCACTCCACGTCTCCGACTACACGGTCACGCTGGTCGGGAAGATCCTCTGCTACGCAACCGTGGCCCTCGCGATGGATCTGGTGTGGGGCTACACCGGCATCCTCTCGCTGGGCCACGGCCTCTTCTTCGCCCTCGGCGGCTACGCGATGGGCATGTACCTGATGCGGGCCATCGGCCGGGACGGCGTCTACGGCGATCCGCTGCTGCCCGACTTCATGGTCTTCCTCGACTGGAAGCAGCTGCCGTGGTTCTGGCTGGGGTCGGACCGCTTCCTCCAGCAGGCGCTGCTGGTGGTGCTCGTCCCGGGGCTCCTTGCCTTCGTCTTCGGGTGGTTCGCCTTTCGCTCGCGGATCCGTGGCGTCTACTTCTCGATCATCACCCAGGCGCTCACCTACGCAGCGATGCTGCTCTTCTTCCGGAACCAGACCGGCTTCGGAGGGAACAACGGCTTCACGGACTTCAAGCGCATCCTCGGCTTCCCGCTCGCCAGCCCCACGACGCGCGTGGTGCTGCTGGTCCTCTCGGCGACCCTGCTGCTTTCGGTGCTGGTGCTGTGCCGGGCGCTGGTCCTCTCCAAGCTGGGGCGCGTGCTCACCGCCATCCGCGACGCAGAGGAGCGCGTACGCTTCTGCGGCTACGACCCGGTGTCGTTCAAGCTCTTCGTGTGGACGCTCTCCGCCGTCCTGTGCGGTGTCGCCGGCGCGCTCTATGTCCCGCAGGTCGGGATCATCAATCCCGGCGAGATGTCGCCGGCGAACTCGGTGGAGATCGCCATCGCCGTCGCGCTGGGTGGGCGCGGCACGCTGCTCGGGCCGATCCTCGGCGCGGGGCTGCTGCACGGCGCGAAGAGCGTCTTGACCGTCGCCTTCCCCCAGGCGTGGCTCTTCGTCCTGGGCCTGGCGTTCATCGTGGTGACGCGGTGGCTGCCGCGCGGGGTGCTGGGCCTCCTCTGGCGTGAGGAGGGACGGTGAACCTCGACACCGCGGCCGGACCGGTCCTCTACCTCAGCGGGGTCACCGTCACCTTCGATGGGTTCCGCGCGCTCGACTCGCTGAGCCTCCTCGTCGAGCCCGGCGAGCTCCGCTGCGTCATCGGCCCCAACGGCGCCGGCAAGACGACGCTGATGGACGTCATCACCGGCCGGACCCGTGCCGACGTCGGCGACGTGCACTACGGCGAGGCGAACGACCTCTCCCGGATGTCCGAGGCGGAGATCGTCCACGCCGGCATCGGCCGGAAGTTCCAGAAGCCCACCATCTTCCGCGCCCACACCGTCTTCGAGAACCTCGAGCTCGCGCTGAAGATGGACAGGCGAGTGGTCCCCACGCTCAGGGCGCGACGCACGGCCGAGCAGGAGACGCGCATCGAGGAGGTCCTCGGGCTCGTCGGCCTCCGGGGCAAGGCGCGGACCCTCGCGGACCGGCTCTCTCACGGCGAGAAGCAGTGGCTGGAGATCGGAATGCTCCTGGTCCAGGACCCGGGGCTGCTGCTGCTGGATGAGCCGGTGGCAGGGATGAGCGACGAGGAGACGGAGCGCACCGGCGAGCTGTTCCGGTCGCTGGCCGGCAAGCACTCGCTGGTGGTGGTGGAGCACGACATGCACTTCGTGGACAGCATCGCGAGCAAGGTCACGGTCCTGCACGAGGGGCGCGTCCTCGCGGAGGGTCCCATGGACGCGATCCGGGACGACCCGCGGGTGGTCGACGTCTACCTGGGGCGCTGATGCTGAGCGTCCGCGGGCTCGACCAGTACTACGGAGGGAGCCACACCCTCCGATCCATCGACCTGGACGTCCCGGCTGGGAGCTGTACCGCGCTGCTGGGGCGAAACGGGGTGGGGAAGACCACCCTCCTTCGCTGCCTGATGGGGGAGCTCCCTGTCCGCCGCGGCACGGTGGAGCTCGGCGGCGACGACGTCACCCCGCTCCCCGCGTACGAGCGGGCCCGGCTTGGCATGGGGTACGTCCCGCAAGGGCGGGAGATCTTCTCCCGGCTCACCGTGTCCGAGAACCTGACCGTCGGCGAGTCGGCGGCGGGCGGAGGCGCGACGATGGACCGGGCCGAGCTGGAGGAGCTCTTCCCCATCCTCCACACCATGCGTCACCGGCGCGGCGGCGACCTCTCGGGAGGACAGCAGCAGCAGCTGGCCATCGCCAGGGCGCTCATCTCCCGGCCACGGGTGCTCCTCCTCGACGAGCCCACCGAGGGCATCCAGCCCAGCACCATCAAGGAGATCGGCCGGGTGCTGCGGGCCCTCCTCGCCAGGCAGATGACCATCGTCCTGGTGGAGCAGTACCTGGACTTCGCCCTCGAGCTGGCCGAGCACTGCGCCGTCCTGTCCCGGGGGGAGATCGTCCTGCGCGGTCGCATCAGCGAGCTTGAGCCGGCCCATGTCCGGCGACACCTCGCGGTCTGAGCTACAAGGACGGCATGGCTCGGGGCGAACTCGCCTTCCGGCGGTCCGGTGCGGGGACGGCGGTGGAGACCGCCTTCGCCGAGAGCCCGCTCCGCTTCCTCACCCCGCGCAACCACGGCACCGCGGCCTGGGCGTACACCAGCACGCTCGGCGGAGGGCTCGTCGATGGCGACCGACTGGAGCTCGAGATCTCGGTCGGACCCGGTGCGCGGGCCTTCGTCTCGTCCCAGGGACCGACCCGGGTGTTCCGCTCCAGCCGCGGAGCGACGGCGACGACCCGGGCCACCGTGGCGGAAGGGGGCGCACTGATGCTTTTCCCCGACCCGACGGCCTGCTTCGGTGGCGCGCGATTCGCGCAGTTGACGGAGGTCTTCCTGGCTCCGGGCAGCTCACTCGCGCTCTGGGAGCTGATCTCCGCCGGTCGTGAGCGCTGGGGGTTCACCCGCTGCGAGAGCACGCTCCGCGTCCCTCCCTTCCTCGACGAGCGATGGCTCCTGGATCCCGAACAGGGTCCGCTCGAGGAGCGGATGGGGCGCTTCGGCGCCATCGGCACGCTCTTCCTGGTCGGTCCGGTCTTCGCCGACATTGCGCGGGCCGTTCGCGACCGCGTGGATGGAGGCCCTGCGGGGGGAGGCGCTCCGCTGGTCGAGTCCGCGAGCCCGCTCCGGGACGGCGCGCTCGTCGTCCGGGTTGCTGCACCCTCGGTGCAGCAGCTGGTCCAGCGGCTCCGCCACCACCTCGCCGCCCTTCCCTCCCTGCTCGGAGATGACCCCTGGAGGCTCGATGCATCTGTCGCCGCGTGACATCGACAAGCTCATCCTTCACGGCGCCGGGTTCCTCGCCCAGAAGCGCCTGGCCCGCGGTCTGCGCCTCAACTACCCCGAGGCGGTGGCGCTCATCGCGGCGCAGATCCTCGAGCTGATCCGCGACGGCCGGAGCGTCGCCGAGCTGATGGACCTGGGGCGGCGGATGCTCGGCCACGCGCAGGTGCTGCCCGGCGTCCCCGAGCTGATCGCCGAGGTCCAGGTGGAGGGGACGTTCGCCGACGGCACCAAGCTGGTGACGGTGCACCACCCCATCGCGCTCGAGCAGGGCGACCTCGCGCTCGCGCTGCACGGGAGCTTCCTGCCTGTGCCGGCGGCGTTCTCGCCCGCCGCCCAGGCCCCCGTCCCGGGCGAGGTGATGGCGGCCCCCGGAGAGATCGTGCTCAACGCCGGGAGGGAGACGGTGAGCCTCGCGGTGCTCAACACCGGGGACCGTCCCATCCAGGTGGGGAGCCACTACCCGTTCGCGGAGACCAACCGCGCGCTGCAGTTCGATCGGTCGCGCGCCTACGGGATGCGGCTGGACATCCCCGCGGGCACGGCGGTCCGCTTCGAGCCCGGGGAGAGCAAGACCGTGCAGCTGGTGGTCTTCGCTGGGGCGAAGGTGGTCCGCGGAGGCAACGCGCTCGGGGACGGCCCGGTGAGCGAGGCCGGACGCGCTCGGTTCCTCGCCGCGGTGAAGGTCGGCGGGTTCTCGAACCGGGAGCAGCCATGAGCCGCCGCATCGACCGGCGGCACTACGCCGACCTCTACGGGCCCACCACCGGCGACCGGGTGCGCCTCGGCGACACCGCGCTCGTCGCGGAGGTGGAGGCCGATCTCACGACCTACGGAGACGAGTGCAAGTTCGGCGGCGGCAAGGTGCTGCGCGACGGGCAGGGGCAGAAGGCAGGAGCGGCGGACCACGAGGCCCTCGATGTCGTCATCACCAACGCCCTCATCGTGGACCACACCGGCATCTACAAGGCGGACGTGGGCATCAAGGCCGGGCGCATCGCCGGCATCGGCAAGGCAGGCAACCCTGACGTGATGGCGGGAGTGACGCCGGGGATGGTGGTGGGAGTGACGACCGAGGCGATCGCCGGCGAGGGACACGTCCTGACCGCCGGCGGCATCGACAGCCACATCCACTTCATCAGCCCGCAGCAGGCCGAGGAGGCGCTGGCCAGCGGCATCACCTCGTGGCTGGGGGGCGGCACCGGCCCGGCCACCGGGACCAACGCGACGACGTGCACGCCCGGCATCTGGAACATCGCTCGGATGCTCGAGGCGGTGGACGACATTCCGCTGAACGTCGGGTTCACCGGAAAGGGCAACAGCTCGCGCCCGGAGGGGCTGGTCGATCAGATCGCCGCGGGGGCGGTCGGCCTCAAGCTCCACGAGGACTGGGGGACGACGCCGGCGACCATCGACTGCTGTCTCGGCATCGCCGAGGCGGAGGACGTGCAGGTCACGCTCCACACCGACACGCTCAACGAGTCGGGGTTCGTCGACGACTCGATCGCCGCGTTCCGGGACCGAACCATTCACGCCTACCACTCGGAGGGAGCGGGCGGCGGGCACGCCCCGGACATCCTCCGGGTCTGCGGCGTCCCGCACGTCCTGCCCTCCTCCACCAACCCGACCCGGCCGTTCACGGTGAACACGCTCGACGAGCACCTGGACATGCTCATGGTCTGCCACCACCTCGACCGGGAGATCCCCGAGGACGTGGCGTTCGCCGAGAGCCGGATCCGCGCCGAGACCATCGCCGCAGAAGACATCCTCCACGACCTCGGCGCGATCAGCATGATGTCCAGCGACAGCCAGGCGATGGGGCGCGTGGGCGAGGTGATCACCCGCACCTGGCAGACGGCGCACAAGATGCGCGAGCAGCGGGGCCGGCTCCCCGAGGAGCAAGGGCAGAACGACAACCTCCGCATCCGCCGGTACGTGGCGAAGTACACGATCAATCCGGCGATCGCCCACGGGTTCGCGCACGAGACCGGCTCGGTGGAGGTCGGGAAGCTGGCGGACCTCGTGCTCTGGAAGCCGGGGTTCTTCGGGGTGAAGCCGGAGCTGGTGATCAAGGGTGGCTTCATCGCCTGGGCGCAGATGGGAGACGCGAACGCCTCCATCCCGACGCCGCAGCCGCTGATCATGCGGCCGATGTTCGGGGCGCGGGCGCCGGGGGCGATCAGCCTCGCGCTGGTGAGCCAGCGGGCTCTCGCGGAAGGGACGGTGGCGCGGCTGGGGCTGAAGAAGCGGCTCTCGGCGGTACGGGGGTGCCGGGGGCTCGCCAAGCGGCACATGAAGCTCAACGACGCGCTGCCGAAGCTGGAGGTGGATCCCGAGACCTACGAGGTCCGGGCGGACGGCGTCCTGCTCCGCTGCGAGCCGGCACGCAGCCTGCCCCTCGCTCAGCGCTACGCCCTCTTCTGACCGATGACGACCTGGCGCTATCTCCAGCTGGCGGACTCCGCGTTTCCGACCGGGGGCTTCGCGCACTCGGCGGGGCTCGAGGCGGCGGCGCA
This sequence comes from uncultured Myxococcaceae bacterium, assembly GCA_964507515.1. Classification (GTDB taxonomy): domain Bacteria; phylum Myxococcota; class Myxococcia; order Myxococcales; family Myxococcaceae; genus RPRB01. Next base: position 12,781 of record CAZDSB010000622.1, on the reverse strand, counting down.
GGCGGGCGAGATCCGGGACCTGCGTGCGTTCACTCGCGCGGCCCTCTGGCAGGCGGGATGGGGAGCGTTGCCGCTGGTGCGCGAGGCATGGCTGGATCCCGGCTCGGTGCCGCGCCTCGATGCGCGTGCCGACGTGTTCCTCGCGAACCACGTGGCCAACCGCGCAAGCCGGACCCAGGGGAGCGCCTTCTCCGCGACGTGCGCGCGGGTGTTCCCGGACGAGGCTCCGCGGGTGCCCGAGGGGCTGTGCCTTCACCTCGCGCCTCTCTGGGGCGCGGTGTTCCGGTCGCTCGGGCTGTCGCTCGAGGACACGCTCCGGCTCTTCCTCTGGAGCACGGCGCGCGGCGTCCTGTCCGCGGGCGTGCGCCTGGGCCTGGCGGGAACCTACGAGGCGCAGCGAATGCTCGCCGAGCTCGGGCCGGCCCTCGACGCGGTGGCGGATCGCTGCGGGGCGCTCGGGGTGGACGACCTCGCCCAGCCGGCGCCGTTGCTGGACCTGCTGCACGCCACGCATGACCGGCTGCACTCGCGGCTGTTCCAGTCCTGAAGGAGCGTCGAGCGATGGGCCACGAAGGCGACCACACGCATGCGGACCACCCGGGGCACTTCCAGGAGCGCGAGCGGCCCATGCGGCGCGACACCCGCGAGCGCGCGTTCACCGTGGGGGTGGGCGGGCCGGTGGGCAGCGGGAAGACGGCGCTGGTGCTCGCGCTGTGCCGGTTGCTCCGCGACCGGATCAGCCTCGGGGTAGTGACCAACGACATCTTCACGAAGGAGGACGCCGAGTTCCTGACGCGGAACGAGGCGCTGCCCCACGAGCGAATCCGCGCGGTGGAGACGGGGGGCTGTCCGCACGCGGCGATCCGGGAGGACATCAGCCACAACCTCCTGTCGCTGGAGCGCCTGATGAAGGAGGTGCGGCCGGCACCCGAGCTGCTCTTCGTGGAAAGCGGCGGCGACAACCTGGCGGCGCAGTACAGCCGCGAGCTGGCGGACTTCACGATCTACGTCATCGACGTGGCGGGCGGGGACAAGGTGCCGCGCAAGGGAGGGCCGGGGATCACGCAGTCGGATCTCCTCGTGATCAACAAGACGGACCTCGCGCCGCACGTGGGCGCGGACCTCGGGGTAATGGACCGGGACGCGCGGAAGATGCGCGGGGCCGGGCCGACGGTGTTCGCCCAGGTGACGCACGGGGTGGGTGTGGAGGAGATCCTCGGACACGTCCTTCGCGCGGCGGGGAAGAGCGTCACGCCTCCCACGAAGTAGCCTCTCCGCCAACGATGACCGCATTCGATGAAATCGAACGCGCCCGCTCGATCGGACTCACGACGAAGCGAGGGAAGCCGGTCTCGCTACGACTGCTGCCACCGCTTTCCGAGTCCGAGATCGCGGACGTCGAGCGCGGCGTCGGGATCGCCCTGCCCACGGAGCTCAAGGAGCTGCTGCGATCGTGTAGCGGGCTGAAAGGACTTGCCGAGAACGTCGACTTCTCCGGTCGACGGGCGAGCTTCGAGTACAGCGACGTCTTCCCGCACGCCCTCGGGGTAGCCTCGGATGATTGCGGAAACTATTGGGTGCTCGATCTGACCTCGGAGACGGCCGATCGGGCGCGCGTCTACTACGCCTGCCACGATCCGCCGGTCATCGCCTTTCAGAGCCCGGACCTCGCGCAGTTCGTTCACGAGCTCTTGCAGACTTACCTACCTCCACATCGATCAGCGGTCGACGACGTCCACGAGAATGTCCTTCTCGAAGGCACGAGGGCCATCAGCCGACAGAGGGCGCTCACGTCGTCCGACCTCGAGCTTCGGGCGTTCGCCGAGGGCCTCGACGACCGATTCAACATCGTGGATCTTCGCGCCCCGAAGGTCGGAGTGGGCTTCGAGTGGGGGATCGCTGGCCCGCGAACGATCATCCGGCGTCACGGCGATCGGCCGCTGTTCGCGTATGCGGTGAAGCCCCCCCGTCCTTTCTGGAAGCTCTTCTCGCCCGGAGAGTGAGCCGCTCAGCGCGTCCCGGTCCGCCGGCGCGCAGCCGCGACCGCTGTCCCACCCCGGAACCGCGCGACCTCGATCTCGTACTTCCTGATCTTGTAACCGATGATCCGCTCGGTCGTTCCGAGCAGCCGCGCCGCCTTCGCCCGGTTGCCGCGCGAGCTCTTCAGCGCATCCACTATCAGGTCCTTCTCGAACTGCTCGATCGCATCCGACAGCGACGACTGCACCGTCGTCCCGGATGCCTCCGCGGTCTGTAGCGTCGGCGGAAGGTCGTGCCCGTGGATCACCTGCCCGTCGCAGGTGAGCACCGCCCGCTCCACGATGTTCTCCAGCTCCCGCACGTTCCCCGGCCAGTGGTAGCTCATCAGCATGTCGATCGCCGGGGTGGCGATCCGCTTGATCCGCTTGTTGTGCCGCCGCGCGTACTTGATGAGGAAGTGGTCCGCCAGGAGCATCACGTCCGGCTTCCGGTCGCGCAGCGGCGGCACGAAGATCGAGAACACGTTGAGCCGGTAGTACAGGTCCTCCCGGAACTGCCGCTCGGCCATCGCGGCCTCCAGGTCGCGGTTCGTCGCCGCGATCAGCCGGATGTCGGCCTTGATCGTCTCCGTCCCGCCCAGCCGCTCGAACTCGCCCTCCTGGAGCACCCGGAGCAGCTTCACCTGCGTGGACAGGTTCAGCTCGCCCACCTCGTCGAGGAACAGCGTTCCTCCATGGGCCAGCTCGAATCGTCCCCGCTTGCGCGCCTGAGCGCCGGTGAACGCCCCCTTCTCGTAGCCGAACAGCTCCGACTCGATGAGCGTGTCCGGAAGCGCAGCGCAGCTCACCTTCACGAACGGCTTCGACGCACGCGGTGAGTTGTAGTGAATCGCGTGGGCGATGAGCTCCTTGCCAGTCCCCGACTCGCCCCGGACGAGCACCGTGGTGGCCGTCTGCGCCACCTGCGCGATCTGCTCGTAGACCTGTTTCATCGGCCCGCTGGTGCCGATGATGTTCGACAGGTCGTACCGCTCCTCCAGCTCGGACCGGAGGTTCTTGTTCTCCGTCAACAGCCGGTTCCGCTCGTCCTCTATTGCCCGCTGTGCCCGCAGCGCCTGGGCCATCATCGCCGCGACCACCCCGAGGAACTGCATCTCCGACTGGAAGTCGCGCCCCGGCTGGAAGGGCACGTCAACCATCAGGACCCCGGCCGGCTTCTGGTCGAAGGCGATCGGGACGCAGAGGACGCTCACCTCCGGCATCCCGGTGCGCCTCCGCTGGAAGGCGCGGTTCAGCAGCAGCGGCTCCCGGGCGCTCGCGGGCACGACCACGGGACGACCGGACTGGAGCACCCGGCCGATGATCCCCTCCCCCGGCCGGTAACGCGCGCCGAGCCCCTCGTCGGAGATCCCCACCGCCGCGTCCACCTGGAGGAACCCCGAGTCCTCGTGGAAAAGGAACACCGCCCCGCGGACGATGCCCAGCCCTTCCTCGAGCAGCTCCAGCGCCTGCTCCAGCACCGCGCGAACCTCGCCGACGCGGGCCAGCGCCCGTCCGATCCCGGCGAGCACGCCCAGTGCGCGCTGATCGCCTCCGGCAAGGTTGGCACGCTTCGGCACGGTGCGTCAGAGTGCCAGGCCCGCCCCCCGAGCCGCAACCTCTCCGGCTCTCACGTCCAGCGAAAGAGCCGCAGCGCCAGGGCGAAGCTCGCAACCCCCCACACGACCAGGACCAGGGCAGGCCCGAGCAGCGCCCCCACCCCGGCGCCGTCGATGGAGATCGCCCGCAGCCCGTCGATCAGCGCGGTCAGCGGCAGCGCCTTCACGACCGGCTGGGCCCAGCCCGGGAAGTGGCTCGCCGAGAAGAACACCCCCGAGACCACCGTCATCGGCAAGGTGACCAGGTTCATCAGCCCGCTCGCCGTCTCCGAGTTCTGCGCCCGGCTCGCCACCAGCGCCGAGAGGCCACCGAAGGTCAGCGCCCCGAGCAGACCCCAGATCACGAAGGTGAGCGTGCTGCCCGCGACCCGCACGTCGAAGATGAGCCGCGCGAAGCCGATGAAGAACAGCACCTCCAGGAACCCGAGCAGCAGCCGGCCGGTGGCGAAGGCGAGCAGGAAGTCCAGCTTCCGCATCGGCGTCGCGGCGAGCCGGCGCAAGAGCTTTCCCATCCGCATCTGGACGATGGCCCAGCCGATGCCCCAGATGCTCGAGGACATCAGCCCGAAGCCGAGGAGCCCGGGGACGAGGAAGTCGATGTAGCGGGTGCCAGGCAGCGTCACCCGTTCCTCCTCGAGCTGGCGCGGATCGGTCCTCCCCGCCGCCCGCTGCAGCGCATCGACCACCAGGAGCTTCGCCGAGCGGGAGTCGGGCTGGGTCGGGTCGAGCAGCAGCCGCGGCGTCGCCGCCGGAACCACCGCGAGCGCGACCTTGCCGCGGCGGAGCGCCTGGTGCGCTTCGTCGAGCGACATCTCGGTGGGGCTGAGCCCTTCGCTCGCCCGGAGCGCAGCCACCACTGCGGCGCGCTCGGGCCCCTCGACCACCGCGACCGTCAGGCGGGTCCCGGCCTGGTTGCGGAAGGCGAGCCCCAGCACCACCGACATGAGCAGCGGGAAGCCGAAGACCCAGAAGGTCGCCGACGGCTCCCGCGCGAACGTCCGCAGGCGCATCAGGAGCAGCTGCCAGTACGGGTCGAGCCAGCCGCTCATGCCTGCTCCGGCTCGGCGAGGGTCCGCCCGGTCAGCGCCAGGAACACGTCGTCGAGCGTGGCCGCCCGCGTAGACAGCTGCAGGAGCTCACTCCGGTGCTCATCGGCGATCCGCAGCAGCGCCGGCACTGCCTCGTGCAGGGCCTGGACCGAGAGCGACACGGTCTCGCCCCGCCGGCGCTGGCCGCTGAACCCCGGGACCCGTTCCAGCGCCTCGGCGGGAATCGCCGGCGAGGCGACGAACTCGACGAGCTGCTCTCCGCCGAGCGAGTGCACCAGCGCCTCGGGCGTCCCGCGCGCGACGATCCGTCCGTGATCCACGATGATGATGTCGTCGCAGAGGACCGCCGCCTCCTCCATGTAGTGCGTCGTCAGCACCACCGTGCGGCCACGGCCCTTCAGCCCCTCGATGATGGTCCACAGACCGCGTCGACTCACCGGGTCCAGCCCCGTGGTGGGCTCGTCGAGGAACAGCAGCTCCGGATCTCCCACCAGGCCGACCGCGAGCGCGAGGCGCTGCTTCTGCCCGCCGGACAGCGTGCCCACCCGCGCGCCGCGCTTGTCCGCGAGGTCGACCTGGGACACCGCCGTCTCCACCGGAGGGCCGGACCGGTAGAAGCTCCGGAACAGGGTGAGCGTCTCCTCCACCGTCAGCTTCTCGTGGAAACGCGTCTCTTGCAGGGTCACCCCGATGCGGTTCCGGAGCCCCTCCGGGTCCTGATCCCAGGTCCGGCCCAGGACCCGCACCGAGCCCGAGGTGGCGGGCTGCAAGCCCTCGAGGATCTCGACCGTGGTCGTCTTTCCCGCGCCGTTCGGACCGAGCAGCCCGAGGCAGGTCCCGGCCGGCACGGACAGGTCGAGCCCGTCGACGGCGACCAGGTCGCCGAAGCGCTTGACGAGACCCTTCACCTCGATCGCCGGAGCCGACATCGGACGCCGGCCTGTTACTCAACTGGGCGCGGACCAGGCAAGCGGGTCAGCAACGGATCGCGCTTCTTCACATCCATCGGCCTCGATCTCGAGCCGGCGACGGGCAGCGGAATGCAGCGAGCAGCCTCGTGCTCTGTCGCTGCCACGGAGTCCTGGAGAACGGGGGGCAAGGAACACATGCATGCGGTGGCGACGACCTGACCGTTCGTACGTCCCTGATGCCGTGAAAGCCCCATCGCCTTCGACGTGGACGATCCTCGCTGGGACAAGTCGCACCGCCACTGATGACGGTGACGCCGGGGGCCCGCGCTCAGCGCGCGGCGCGGAGCTCCCGGCCGAAGCGAGCACGGTAGCGCTCGCGGAGCTCGGCGAGCGCCTTGCTGTCGTTGGCCTGCTGGTACCAGTGGGCGACTCGCCACCAGGTATCGCCGCCCTCGTCGAGCTCGCACGCCTTCCCGAGCTCGGCCCGGGCCTCTGGCCACTTGTTCTGCTGGAGCAGCACCAGCCCCAGCCAGTAGTGCGGCTCGATGAGCTCCGGCGACGCGGTCACCGCCCGGCCGCACGCCGCCTGGGTGCGGGAGAGGCTCGATGCCTTCGCCTCGACGAGGCAGCCGAGCAGGACCGGACCCGGCGCCCCCGGGAACTGCTTCTCGACGTCACGTGCCAGGGTGCGGGCCTTGCTCAGCCGCGACCGCTCGACCTCGGCCTTCGCGGCATGCATCGCGTCGACGTACGCCGCCTCGCGGGCTGGCTCCACGGCGAACACCGCGAGGTGCCGCCGGTCCTGCCGGCAGTCCTTCAGGAGCTGCTGCACCGCCGGCCCCTTCCCGGCCCTGGCAGCGACCCGCTCCGCCGCGGTGAGCGCCCCGGTCCGCTGGTAGGTCTGACCGAGCGCGAGCCACAGGTCCGTGCCGCTCCCCGGGTCCTTCTCCAGGGCGGACTCCATCGGCTGGAGCGCCTCGAGCGCCGACGTCGGCTCCTTGCGCGCGAGGTGAACGTGGGCGAGGGCCAGGCGCGTGGAGGGGATGCCATGCTCCATCGAGACCGCGGTCTTGCAGATGGCGAGGGTGCCGTCGGCCTTCGAGGCCCGCTGCGCGGCGATGTGGCAGGCGTAGCTCTGGACCACCGGGTCGTCCTTGGCCGTCCGCGACAGCGGCTCGATGAGCGCCCAGGCGCCCGCGGCGTCACCGCCCTCGAGCTTGAGCTTCGCCTGGCGCAGGGTGGAGGTCGTGTCCTGCCCGCCCGTGGACGACGCGGTCTGGTCGAAGGTACCGGCGGAGATCTCCCGGGTCACGGCGAGCGCCGCCTCGCGAGCCGCAGTGTCCGCGAGGTCCGGGGGATATGCCTCCAGTGCCGCCCGGTACTCCCGCGCCCACGCCTTCATCAGCGCCGCGCTGGTCGACCCCCGGAACTCGAGGCCCACCTCGATCAGCCGGATGCTCGGCGCCGAGAAGCTCACCTGCTTCGCATCGAGGGCCGGAGCCATGAGCCACTCCGGCGACCGCTCGTGGATCGCGCCGAGGGTGTGCGCCCACTCGTGCAGCAGGACCGAGGTCTCCCGGTGAAGCCGGCGCTCGCGCGTCACCCGGTCGAGCTCGGACGTCGAGAGCTTGTCCAGCGAACGCTGGATGGCGTCCGTCTCCGCCGCCGAGACCATGCCCCGCGCGATCCAGTGCTTGCCGAAGAGGGCCGCCCAGCCGATCTGGTCGTGGGAGGTCGCCACCCGCTCCACCGAGGAGACGAACCCGACCACGAAGTCCACGCCGTGGCCGTCGTCGCGCGCACGGAGCGAACGCAGGTGCGTGTCGAGCGAGTCCGAGGGCGTATTGTCCCAGGGCTTCACCTCCACCACGTCGAGGCGAACTCCGAACTGCGGGACCAGCACGCGGTTCGCCCGGTCGAACTGGGCGACGATGCGGTCCTCCCAGCGGAGCGTCTGGCGCTGGTAGTCCCCATCCACCCAGACGCGGACCTTCATCGGCCGGAGGGCCTTCTCCGGGACCGTGTCCGCGACCGGCGTGGCACCGACACCGGTGGGCGTGAGCTTCTTCGCGTAGTCCCGCTGCATGTCCTCGGTGGTCCGGCAGCCCACGAGGAGAGCGATGGCGACCCCGACGCTTGCGACGAGCGACCCCAGCGGCGCACGCACGTGCCACACGGTAGCAGCGGACCGCATCCAGATTGCCGTCCTGATTCGTGGACACCCCCGCTACGCCCGCGCGTCGCGGCCTCGGAAGGATGCCCGAGAGACGATCCGCCCCGGGTTCCGGGAGCTTGCGGGCGTCAAGTCGTTGCACGGGTCCCCGGAGGGCGCTTTGCTCTGCCTGGTGAGCTGGGACGTCCTCGTCGTCGGTGGCGGCGTGATGGGCTGGAGCGTCGCCCACCACCTCGCCCGCGCCGGCGTGCGCCGCATCCTCGTCGTGGACCGGGGTGGAGGGAGCACCGAGCGCGCCACCGGAGGCTTTCGCGCCCAGTTCGCGACCGAGGTGAACGTCCGGCTGTCGCTGCTCTCCCGGCAGAAGCTCCTCGCCTTCCAGGACGAGACCGGCGTCGACCCCGGGTACCACCCGGTGGGGTACCTCTTCCTGGCCGCGACCGACGCACAGCGCCGGCAGCTCGCGGCGGCGCTCGAGGTCCAGCGCGCGTGCGGGTGCGCGGACGCCGCCCTGGTCGACGTCGAGGACGCGCGCCGCCTCGCCCCCTGCATCCGCACCGGCGGGGTGGTGGGCGGCACCTTCTCTCCACGGGACGGCTTCATCCGCCCGCTGGAGATCCGCCGCGGATATCTCGAGTCGGCCCTCCGTGCCGGCGTGGAGCGCCTGGAGGCAGAAGTGACCGGCCTCTCTCGCCGCGGCGACGTGCTCCGGGTCGAGACCTCCGCGGGCACGCACGAGGCCGCCCGGGTGGTGAACGCCGCCGGCGCATGGGCCGGCCGGCTGGGGGCGCTCGCGGGCGTGGACGTCCCGGTCACGCCGCTGCGGCGGCAGGTGGCGCGGACCGCCCCCACGAACGCGCTCGCCGCCTCGACGCCGATGACCATCTTCGCCGACGGCTTTCACTTTCGCGTCCGGGACGACCACGTGCTCCTGCTCTGGCCCACCGACGGCGCGGCGGATCCGTTCGACGTCTCGGTGGAGCCGGGGTGGACCGAGCAGGTCGTCACCGCCGCGCGGGAGCGCGTCCCTGCCCTCGCCGGGGTCCCGGTCGCCTCGAGCTACGCCGGCCTGTACGAGATGTCCCCCGACGAGCACGCGCTCCTCGGTCCGGCGCACGGTCTCGAGCAGCTCTTCCTCGTGAACGGCTCGTCCGGGCACGGGGTCATGCACTCGCCCGCGCTGGGCCAGCTCGCGGCCGAGATGCTCACCGGGCGCGCGACGTCGCTCGACGTCCACGCGCTGCGACCCGCGCGCTTCGCCGAGGGAGCGCCGAACCCCGTCCGCCGCCTGCTCTGAGCCGCGCGCCTCGGAGCCTGCGGCCGCGCGCATGCCCGGATGTTCGGCCGGGCGACGCCCGGTCCGGGGTCACTCGCCGCCGCCCCGGCACTGGCGTAGAAGTCGGCCCATGAACGCCGATGACGCCTCTCGCATCACCCAGATCGCGCTGATGGCAGCCATGGCCGACGGACAGATCTCCCCCGACGAGCAGCGGGAGCTCGCCTCGGTGGCCAGCCGCCTCGGCGTCCCGGCCGCGACCACCGCCATCGATCAGCCTGCCGCGGCCCGCCAGGGCATCGGGGTGCTCGCAGCCTCGCTGACCGACGCCGACGCCAGGCGTACCGCCTACGAGGTCGCCCTCGCCGTCTGCAGCGTGGACGGACCGCCCAACCCTCCCGAGCAGGCGTTCCTCAGCGCGCTGCACGGAGCCCTGGGCCTCGCCCCCGCTGCGACGCACGAGTTCGAGGACCACCTCCGCGCGCTGACCACGGCCCCCCTGGGTGGTGCACTGGCTGCGTCGACCTCGACCACGGACGACGCCGCGCTCGACCAGCGCATCCTCCAGCAGGCGATGCTCACCGGCGCCCTGGAGCTGCTCCCGGACCGCCTGGCCAACCTCGCCATCCTCCCGCTGCAGCTCCGCCTGGTCTACGAGGTCGGCCAGCGCTACGGCCAGCAGCTGGACGCCAACCAGGTGAAGGACCTCGCCGGCACCTTCGGCCTCGGGGCCGCGGCCCAGATGGTCGAGGGCCTGGTCCGGAAGGTGCTCGGTGGGGTCACCTCCAACATCCTCGGCGGGCTCCTCGGAGGGGCCACCGGCCTCGCCGCCGGCACGGCGGTGACCTTCGCGGCCACGTACGCGCTGGGCCACGCGGCCAAGCAGTACTACGCCCAGGGACGAAAGCTCTCCGCGGACGACCTGCGCGCTCTCTTCACGCGCTTCCAGGGCGAGGCCCAGGGGCTGCTGCCCCAGGTCTCGGGGCAGATCCAGTCACTGGCGAAGCAGGTCCACCTCCCCGACGTGCTCTCGCAAATCCGCTCCGGCTCGGTCCGGTAAGACCGCCCTCACTCGTAACGGAGCGCCTCGATGGGATCGAGCCGGCTCGCCTTGCGCGCCGGATAGAGACCGAACACCACGCCCACCGCGCCGCTGAACACCACCGCGAGGATCATCACGTCGGGGCGGAAGGCCACCGGCCAGTGGAAGGCCGCGGTGAGCCAGCGGGCCACGCCGATGCCGGCGGTGATGCCGAGGACACCGCCGGCGACGGCGAGCACCACCGCCTCGCCGAGGAACTGCCGGAGGATGTCCCGTCCACGCGCACCCACCGCGATCCGGGTGCCGATCTCCCGGGTCCGCTCGGTCACGCTCACCAGCATGATGTTCATGATGCCGATGCCGCCGACCAGCAGCGACACCGCTGCCACGATGGCCAGGAACAGCGTCACCGTGCGGCTGCTCTCCTCCTGCGCGCTGGCCACCTCGGCCAGGTTGCGGATCTGGAAGTCGTCCTCGGACGGACCACCGATGCGATGCCGGTCCCGGAGGAGCTCGGTCACCTGACGCTCGGCGGTGGTCGCGTTGGTGGCGCTGATGAAGATGGTGCCCTGGAGGAACTTTCCGAGCCCTCCCTGGATCTTCGCCTGGAACGTGGTGCGGGGGATGAAGACCACGTCGTCCGAGTCCTGTCCTGTGGGCGTCTGCCCCTTCTTCGCGGCGACCGCCACCACCTGGAAGGGGATGTTCCGGATGCGCACCGTCTGTCCCACAGGGTTGGAGCCCACGCCGAAGAGCTTCTCGGCGACCGTTCCCCCGAGCACCACCACCTTGGTCCCGGTGTCCACGTCCGAGTCGGTGAAGCGCGTGCCGAGCGCCATCGGCCAGCTGCGGATCTCGAAGTAGTCCGGCTCGGTCCCGGCGATCTGCGTCGTCCAGTTCTGCTCCTCGCTGAGCACCTGGGAGCTACTGCGGAGATAGGGCACCGCGTAGCGGACGGTGGGCACCTCGGCGCGGATCGCCTTGAGGTCGTCCCAGGTGAGCGTCGGCTGCGAGCCGAACCCGCCCCGGGCGCCACCGGTGTTGGCGGAGCCTGGAAGCACCACCAGGAGGTTGGTTCCCATGGAGGCGAAGGCCTCCTCGACGGTCGCACGCGCGCCCTCGCCGATGGCCACCGTCGCCACCACCGCCCCCACGCCGAAGATCATCCCCAGGGTGGTGAGGAACGACCGCAGCTTGTTCCGGAGCAGCGCCCGGATCGCCACCCGCAGCGTCTCGAGGCCATTCATGCCACGTCCTCCGCGGGGATGGACGACGGGTCTGCCTTCACCGGTGTCTGCCGGCGGTCGCTGGCGATGTGGCCGTCGCGGACGACGATCTGCCGACCGACGAAGGTGGCGATGTCCGGTTCGTGGGTCACCAGAACGATGGTGATGCCCGATGCCCCGAGCTCCTGGAAGAGCGCCATCACCTCGACGCTGGTGCGCGAGTCGAGATTTCCGGTGGGCTCGTCGGCCAGGATGATCTTGGGCTCGCTGACCAGCGCCCGGGCGATCGCCACCCGCTGCTGCTGTCCACCCGACAGGCGATTGGGCGTGTGGTCCTTTCGATCCCCCAGCCCCACCCGATCGAGCGCACTCGCCGCTCGCTTGTGCCGCTCGATGCGAGGGATTCCCGCGTAGAGCAGCGGCAGCTCCACGTTCTCCAGCGCGCTGGTCCGCGGGAGCAGGTTGAAGCTCTGGAAGACGAACCCCAGCCGCTGGTTCCGGACGCGGGCCAGCGCGTCGCGGTCGAGCGGAGCGACGTCCTGGCCGTCGAGCAGGTAGCGCCCGGTGGTCGGCCGGTCGAGGCACCCGACGATGTTCATCAGCGTGGACTTCCCGCTGCCCGAGGGTCCCCGGACGGCCACGAACTCCCCGGCCTCGATGTCCAGGCTGACGCCCCGGAGCGCCCGGACCTCGACGTCGCCCATGCGGAACACCTTGGTGACGTCCTGGACCGAGATGAGCGGCGGCATCGTTCGACCCGTCTAGAACGGCCGGCGCCCGGGCCCTCCGACGGGTGTCGTGGGCCGGGACGCGCCGTTCGTCGCCGTGGTCTCCGCGCCGGTCAGCACCGCGTCACCGGCCTGCACCGAACCGGAGGCGATCTCGGTGAACGTTCCGTCGGACACGCCGATGGTCACCTGAGTCGGAGCGGGCCGCCCGTCGCGCAGCACCCAGAGGCTCCGCGAGGGCCCGTTGCCGGTCGCCCCACCACGTCCGGCCACGCCCCCACCGCCGCTGCCGCCACCGCCCGCCCCACCGTCGCGGCCGGCGACCCGCCCCGGAGCCGAGCTGGTCCGCCCCATCGCGGCGAGCAGGTCCGGCGTGGGACGGAAGCGGAGCGCGGCGTTCGGGACCCGGACGACGTCCTCCCGGTCCGCGTAGACGACCGTCACGTTCGCGGTCATGCCCGGACGCAGCTTGAGGTCCGGATTCTTCACGTCGATCACCGCGTCGTAGGTGACCACGTTCTGCTGAGTCTGGGGCGCGTTGCGGATCTGTCGGATGACCCCCTTGAACCGCTCGTCGGGGAACGCGTCCACGACGAACGTCGCCTCCATCCCGGGCGCGAGCTTGCCGACGTCCGCCTCGGCGACGCTGGTGTCCACCTGCATCGCCTTGAGATCGCCCGCGAGCGTGAAGATGGTGGGCGCGGCGAGCGAGGCGGCCACGGTCTGCCCCACGTCCACG
>CAZDSB010000621.1:0-4392 GCA_964507515.1 uncultured Myxococcaceae bacterium | reverse complement strand
GCGGACTCGCCCATCCGGAGAAACGCCTTGGCCGGCTCCGCAAGCTCCGAGCGAAGGCGCGCGAATGCCGGCTCCCGGGCGTCCGCGGCCAGCGTCTCTCTCGCGCGCTCGTACCTGCGACGGTAGAGCTCCGCCAGCACCTCGCCGAGACCCTCGGCGACCCGCGGCGTGCGGAACCCCGTCCGCCAGGCCCGCTCGTAGGCTGCCCGCGCTCCCTCGGCGTCGCCGGTGAGCTGAAGGGCCTTGCCGAGGGCCGCATTGGCCGCTCCGTCGCCGCCGGCCGCGAGGGGGCGCAGCCGTTCGGCCTCCCGGCGAATGCGCGCCAGGGCCGGACGGAGATCGTGCGGCGGTCCGAGATGCTCCATCCGCAGCTGGTCCTCGAACGATTCGCTCAGCGCACCCAGGCGGGCGGCCTCCACCGCGGCGCGATCGGCCCGCCGCTGGTTCCACCAGGTCCAGCCGGCAGCGAGGAGCAGGGTGAGCACGACGACCGCGGCCGCACGCGCGAGGGCGGTGTTCCTCCGCGACCACTTGAGCGCTCGTTCGACGAGCGACGCCGGACGCGCGTGGATCGGCTCACCGCGCTGGACCCGTCCCAGGTCGGCGGCGAGCGCCTCGGCGCTCGGGTACCGGGCGGTGGGATCCTTCTCCATCGCTCGCGAGGCGATGGTCGCGAGGTCTCGGGGGAGCCCCCGCACGACCCGGGTCAGCGGCTCCGGGTCCTCCTCGAGGATGCGGCGGAGCAGCTCCACGTCCGGCTCGGACTCGGTGCTCGGCGTCCCCGGCGGCGGCGAGCGCCGGAAGGGCGGATGGCCCGCGAGGACGGAGTAGAGCGTCGCCCCCAGCGCGTACACGTCGGAGCGAAAATCCGGAGGCCCGGGGGCGACGAGCTGCTCGGGGCTCATGTAGTCCAGCGTTCCTGCGGGCAGGCCGCTCCGGGACGCTCCGGCCTCCTCGCCTCGCGCCAGCCCGAAGTCGGTGAGCAGCGCCACCGGCCCTGCCTCGCGGGACTGCTCCACCAGCACGTTGGCCGGCTTCACGTCGCGGTGGACGAGGCCCTGGAGGTGCGCTGCGTGGAGCCCCAGCCCCGCCTGGCGCACCAGCTCCACCCGTTGCTCGATCGACAGCGACGGCCCGAGCTCGGAGAGCGTCTTGCCCTCGACCAGCTGGAAGACGATGCACGGCCGTCCATCGAGGGAACCGACCGCGTGCACCTTGACCACGTGGGGATGTTCGACTCTCGCCTGGAGCCGTGCCTCGAGCAGGACGCGTTCGGAGTCCCGGGCGTCGTGGAGCCGCACCAGCTTCACCGCCACCGCGCGCTCGAGCCGCCGGTCCCACGCGCGGTGCACCTCGCCCATCCCACCCGCGCCGAGCAGGCCGCGGAGCTCGATCTGATCCTCGAGCGGGGCGAGGCGTTCGCTCACCGCAGATCCTCGAGAGCCGCGCGCATCCGGCGCGCCACCTCCAGTAGCTCCGGCTCGGGGTAGTTGGAGAAGCCTATCCGGAGCCCCGGGACCGCGCTGCCGTCGAAGGAGAAGCGCCGGCCGGGCTGGAAGGACACGCCGCGCTCGAGCGCTCGCGCTGCCCAGGCGTCGACGTCGATCGACGGGTCGACCTCGGCCCAGATGGCGAGCCCACCGGAGGGCCGGGCGACCCGGAGCCTCCCGGGGACCGCCTCCGCCAGGCCGGCGCAGAGCGCGTCCCGCCGGCTGCGGTAGATCTTGTCCATCCGGTTGAGGTGGCGCTGCAGCTCCCCGTCCTCCATGAGCTCCGCCATGGCGCGCTCGAGGACCGCGTCACCGTGCCGGTCGAAGGCGGCTCCCAGGGCGTTGGTCCGGGAGATCAGCGGTCCGGGCCCGACGATGAAGCCCAGGCGGAGATCGGGGCTGAAGATCTTCGAGAGCGTCCCGACGTGCACCACCACCTGCGCGGGATCCTTGGCCGCCATCGGGGCCTGCGGGCGGCCCTCGAAGTGGAACTCGGAGTCGGGATCCATCTCGATGACCGCGAACCGGTGCGTGGCCGCGAGCTCGACGAGCCGCGCGCGCCGCTCGGCCGAGAGAACGGCCAGCGTGGGGTATTGCCGCTGCGGGGTCACGAACACCGCGCGCACCGGGGTCTCGCCGAGGAGGGACTCGAGCGCGTCGATGCGCAGGCCTTCCCCGTCGATGGGGAGCGGGAGGCAACGCGCGCCGGCGCGAACGAAGGCGTCCCACGCGCGGCGCGCTCCCAGCGCCTCCACCGCCACCGTGTCACCCGGAGACGACAGCGCCTGCGCCACCAGGACCAGCGCCATCTGGCTGCCCCGGGTCACGAGGATGCGCTCCGGGCCGGCGGAGATCGCCCGGGTGTTGCTCAGCATGCGCGAGAGCGCCTCGCGGAGCTGGAGGTGCCCCTGCGGATCGTTGCTCTCCGGCCCGCCGCGAGCGCGAAGGAGAGCGCGGCGGTAGGCCCGGGCGAGCGCCGCTCCGGGGAGGAGACGCGGATCCGGCACGCCGCTCGCCACCTCGAGGAGCCCGCGCTGGCCGCCCGCCGTCGGCGGCGCCGGCTCGGGGCCGAGCGCGAAGCCGATGCCGTCCCCGCCTGCTCGCGGCAGCTCGTTCCGAGACTGCAGGCGGCCAGGGAGATGTGCGGGGAGCCGGCGCGCCACCGCGCTGCCCTCTCCGGGCGCGGACTCCAGCCAGCCTTCCTGCTGGAGCTCGTGGTAGGCGGACATCACCGTGTTGCGGCTCACCCCCAGCTGCTCGGCCAGCGTGCGGTAGCCGGGGAGCGGATCCCCGGGGCGGAAGCGCCCGCGGTGGATCTCCTTCATCAGTGCGTGAGCGATCTGGAGGTAGACCGGATCCTTGCTCCGGGGATCGAGGAACAGCGCTGGGGTCCACTCGGCCACGCTCCCGTCCTCCGGCGACGGAGCCTAGCGCGTGGCCACGGTGCATCCCCGTTGCGTCTTGGCTTCAGTGCGGCGTGATCACGAGATTTCGGAAGTACGCCTCGGTCGTCCGGTGGGCCCAGAGCGCCACCGCGCCGCCGCCAGCCCCGTGCTTGAGGTCCCGGACGATGAGCGTCGGCTGCTGGGCGCCGTTCACGTAGAGCTCGGCGCGGGTCCCCGATACCTTGACTCGCATCGGCGTCCACACCCCCGGCTGGAGGTCCACGTAGACCTCGTACTGGCCCGGGGACTCGGCGCGGAGGCGATGCCACGGGTAGTCGGGAGTCGACGCGTACTGCACTGCGTGGTTGCGGCGGAGCTGGTCGTCGGCGCGCCCGTTGTCGGGCCGGAGGTACAGGTCCTCCGAGCGAGCCCCGTCCGCGGAGGCGTGGAACGACACGCCGATGAAGCCCCGCATGTCGGCAGGAGCCCCCGGCAGCGGTGCGCCGGACACCTCGACCGAGATCTCCCCGTCTCCGAGCTGCACCCCGTCGACGACGGCGAGGACCACGTCGTCCGGTCCGACGTCGTCCAGGGCGTGGAGGCGGATCCCGCGCCGTCCGGCGTGCGTGACCGGCTCGACGCGGGCGTGGAGCAGCGTCAAGCCTTCGGCCGACTCGAGCGAGAGTGTCCGCGCGCCGGGTGCGGGCGGCGGCGTCCCGGGGGTGGCGCATCCGAGGAGCGAGGTCGCGAGGAGGAGCGGTTTCCAACGTCGTGGCGTGACGAGGGTCGTGGGTCGCATCGTCCGGACACGCTAGCCGTCCGCGAGATCGGCCCGGGCCGCCTCTCGCGGACATGGAAGCACCGCTCGCTGAGCCGCTGCAGCCGACCGACGGCCGCGGGCGGCGAACCGCTTCAGCCTGGCGCGGCCGCTGCCGCGGAACGTTTGCCGTCCACCGGGACGCCGAGCGCCGCGAGCTTCCGGTCGTGCCACCGGGAGAGGAGGAGGAGGCCCGCGACCGCTCCGACGAGACACGTGGCCATGTCCTCCTGTGTGTCCCACGGATCGCCCTGCGTCCCGAGGAACGCGTCCGCGCCCTGGTGGAGCATCACCGCTGCGCCCCATTCCACGAGCTCGTAGAGCGCGCTCACCGCGAGACACACCGAGAGCACCAGGACCGTCAGCCATCCGCCCGTGCGCAGCGGCGTCCTCCGCAGCAGGACCTCGCGCGTCACCAGCGCCGGAACGAATCCCTGGAAGAAGTGGCCCACCCGGTCGTAGTCGTTGCGGACCAGCCCCAGCGCCCGCTGTGCCCAGAACCCGAGCGGCACCTCGGCGTAGGTGTAGTGGCCACCGAGGAAGAGAACGCATGCATGGATCGCGATGAGCACGTAGACCAGATCGGTGAAGCGGAACCTCCGGTAGGTGATCAGGAGGAACGGCAGGGCGATCAGGAACGGCGCCACCTCCAGCCACCAGGTCAGCCGGTCCTTCGGCCCGATTCCAGAGACGGCCAGGG
>CAZDSB010000620.1:0-17334 GCA_964507515.1 uncultured Myxococcaceae bacterium | reverse complement strand
GTCGTCGCCGACCGGCCGGCGCCCACCTTGCCGCTGCTCGTCGGCCGCCTGGAGGTACGCCCGTCGTGAGGGGTCTTCTGGAGCTGCTCGAGGAGTCCGCCCGGGCGGTTCGCGCGCGGGTGCCCGCCGCCGCGCCCGAGGTCGCGCTGGTCCTCGGGAGCGGGCTCGCCGGGGCGGTCCGGCTGGTCGACGACGCCGAGTCGCTGCCGCTCGCCGACGTTCCGCACGTCTCCCTCCCGAGCGTCTCTGGACACCCGGGCCGGCTGGTCTTCGGCCACGTGGGGCCGGTGCGGGTCGGCGTGCTGCAGGGACGGCTGCACACCTACGAGGGCTGGACCGCCGCCGAGACCGCGTTCCCGGTCCGGCTGCTCGTCACGCTCGGGGCCCGGGTGGTCGTCCTGACCAACGCCTCGGGCGGGGTGCGCGAGGGGCTCGCGCCGGGCGACTGGCTGGTCGTCACTGACCACCTCAACCTCGCGGGGAAGAACCCGCTCGAGGGGCCCAACGACGCGCGGCTCGGCCCGCGCTTTCCGGATCTCTCCCGCGCCTACGACCCGCAGCTGCGCGCGATGCTCCTGCGCGCGGCCGACGCCGCCGGCGTTCCATTGCACGAGGGCGTGTACGCGATGATGGCCGGGCCCTCGTACGAGACGCCGGCGGAGATCCGCATGCTCCGCACGCTCGGTGCGGACGTCGTCGGCATGAGCACCGTGCCCGAGGTCATCGCCGCCGTGCACATGGGCGCCGCCGTGGCGTGCCTCAGCTGCGTCACCAACGCCGCCGCGGGGCTGGGCGGTCCGCTCTCGCACGCGGAGGTCGAGGCGACGGCCCGGCGCGCCGAGGAGAGCGGGGTGCGAATCCTCCGGGCTTTTCTGGCAATGCTGGCGGGGTCTTCGGGACCGGGGTGAGTGCGCACCCCACGTTGGCGGGGGTCATCGCTGACGTGCCTTCCTTGCTCGTCTGCCCTCCATGTAAGCTTCCTGCCAGCATGGAGGTCCCCGTGGAACAGACCGGCCAATCCCTCCGGCGGCCGCAGGACCGGCGAGAGTCGCCTCGCGTGCCGTTTCGCTTCCTGGCTCGCTGCGCAGTCGACGGCGAGGGCTACGAGGAGACCCGCGGCGACCTCAGCGTCGGCGGCGTGTTCTGGGGAACGAGTCACGCTCCGCACGGGCACGAGGTAGAGGTGCGTGTCGTGCTGCCGGGGGAGCACAGCGAGATCCACGCGCGCGGACACATCGTGGGCCGGCGCGACGCAGGCCTGCACATCCGCTTCAGCGCCCTCTCGCACGACGACGAGATGGCAATTGCCCGCTACATCGACGAGGTGGGCATCGGCTGGGAGTAGCCGGTTAAGTTCCCGCCGATGGAACCGGACTGGCCCTCGCTGGAAGCTGCCGCGCGCGCGGTGCTTCCCCGCGCTCACGCGCCCTACTCGCGCTTTCCGGTGGCCGCGGCGATCCAACTCGCGGACGGCGCGATCGTGTCCGCGGTCAACGTCGAGAACGCTTCCTTCCCGCTGAGCCTGTGCGCGGAGCGCGCCGCGGTGGCGGCCGGAGTGGCCGGTGGACACGGCGCCATCTTCGCGGTGCTCGTGCTCACCGACGCGAGCGAGCCCACGCCGCCGTGCGGAGGATGCCGGCAGGTGCTCGCCGAGCACGGTTCCCCGGACGTTCCGGTGCGTTCACTGACGCTGCAGGGCCACACGACCGAGCACCGCCTCGGCGCGTTGCTCCCCGACGCGTTCCGTTCCGGCTCGATGGACAGGCGCAATCCCCCTCCCCCTCGGGACGTATGGTAAGCCGCCACCTCACGAGGGTGACCTGACCCATGTGGAAACGCTTCAAGCGAGCAGTGCGCAGCTTCTTCGGCTTCTTCGTCTCCGGAATCGAGAATCCGGAGCTGATCCTCGAGCAGAACATCCGTGACCTGAACGACCAGGTCCCCCGGATGAACGAGTCGATCGCGATGGTGCGGGCGAACCTCACCCTGCTCGAGAAGGAGAACCAGAAGTACAGCACCGAGGTGAACGACCTCACCGCCAAGGTGAAGGCCGCCATCCAGGCCAACCGCGACGACCTCGCCGCGTCCTACGCGACCCGTCTCCAGATGGAGAAGCAGGCCCTGGAGCGCAATCGCCTTCAGCTCGAGACCGCGAAGGCCGCCTACGAGAAGGCGGTGAACGTCAAGAAGATGTTCATGCGCGAGAAGGAGAAGAAGACGCAGGAGGCGATGAACGCCATCCGCGACGCGCGCCGGGCGCAGTGGCAGTCCAAGGTGGCCGATGCGATGGAGTCCTTCGAGGTCGCCGGCATCGACGCCACGCACGACGAGATGCTCCGCAAGGTGCAGGAGCAGACCGCGATCAACGAGGCCCGGATGCAGATGGCCCTGGAGTCGGTGGACCACCAGCAGCTGCAGATCGAGGAAGACGCGGAGAAGCTCCAGGCCCAGGAGCTGGTGAAGCAGTTCAAGATGGAGATGGGGCTCGCCTCGCCCGCCCCGGTGTCGGAGACCGGCGAGGCCCCCGAGAAGACCATCGGCAAGAAGGTGGAGGTGAAGTAAGAGTTTCGATCAACGATGGCGTGGCGGCGCAAGACGGGGCTGTACCTGTTCCTCGCGCTGCTCGTCGTCGCCGGATCGTGGCTCGTGGCGAGCTGGGGGGGTCTCCTGGACCGCGCCAGCCGCCGTCTGTTCCCCGCGCTGGAGAAGACGGGAACGCTCTCGCCCGGAGACTTCCCCGCCGGCGTCACGGCCCCCGGAGGCGACATCGCCTCCGTCCCGCTGCGGCCCACGCTGGTCGGATTCACGCCGCGGGGCTCCGCGGCCTCGCTCCTGCTCGCCACCGGCGGGGTGGGGGATGCGCAGGGAAAGCCCGCGGGGCTGCTCCGGACCGGCTACTCCCTGGACGCGCGCGCGGTGGTGTTCGCCCGCGCCGCGGACCTCCGCAAGGCGCTGCAGGACGGCGCCGAGCGCGGCGGGGTGGACATGGCCGCCCTCACGGTGGACCGGGTGGCCAGCTGGATCCACCCTCTCCGGGACGCCGCCCCCCGGGTGGTGCTGCTGCTCGCCCGCAGCCAGGGGGCGGACGCGCTCGGCGCGGTGGGCGTGGCGAGCCTGCCGGAGCTCAAGGGTCGCCGTCTGGCGGTGGCTCCCGCCAGCTCCGGGCAATACTTCGCGCTGTGGCTGCTGATGCGCGCCGGACTCGGCATGCGTGACGTGCGGTGGGTGGATCTCCCCTCGGCGCTGGACGCCGGCCTGGCGCTCCGGGAGGGCCGCGCCGACGCGATCGTCGGCCTGCGTGGCGACGTCGACGCCGCCACGGCGGACCGGGGCGGAAAGGTGCTGGCCACCACCGCCGACGCGCCTCACCTGGTCGCCACGGTGCTCGTGGTGCGGGGCGAGTTCGCGGCGCGCTACCCGGACGGGGTCCGGCGAATCATCCGCGGCCTGCTCGACGCGGGCGCGGCCACCCTGCGAGACCCGGTGCCGGCCGCGCGGCTCCTCGGCGAGGTGGCGCCGTCCCTCGGCGATCCGCGCGAGGCGGTGCATGGCGAGCCTCCCGCCACGCTGCGCGAGAACCTCGCGTTCTTCGGCGTCACCGGACAGGCGCCGGTCACCTACGACGAGCTGTTCCAGAGCGCCGCGGCGCTGGAGGCCCGCATCGCCAAGTCCCCCCCGCCGCCGGCGGCGGAGGACACTCGCGACATCACGGTCCTCCGCAGCCTCGGAGAGGTGCGCCAGTGAGCCGCGCCGGTCGCACGCTGCGGGCGGCGCTGCTCGCGCCCGCCAACGTGGTGGCCCTCCTCACCGCCGGTGGCGCGGCGCTGGTCACCGGACACACGCTCCCGGCCCTGGTGGCGCTGGGGGCCGAGGCGGCGTACCTCGCGGCCGTGGGTCTGGTTCCCTCGCTGCGCCGCGCGGTGGGCTCCCGCGCCGGCCCGTCGGAGGACGACGAGACGGAGCGCCTGCTCTCGGATCTGGCCGAGAGCCAGCGCGAGCACTACTTCGTGCTCCGCGACCTCCGCGACTCGATCCTCGAGAACTACCGGAAGCTCCCCGGCGGAGGCGTGCTCGCCGCCTCGAGCGAGGCGCAGCTCGCCGCGCTGCTCACCGCGTTCCTGCGACTCCTGGCGACGCTGAACGACCACCGGCGCTATCTGGGCATCGCGGACCGGGAGGCCATCCGGCGCGAGCTGTCGCTCCTCGAGGCGGAGCTCGAGGCCCCCGACGCGAATCCCCGCCTTCACGAGGTGCAAGAGAAGCGGGCCGACATCCTGCGGCGGAGGCTGGAGCGCTTCGGTCAGGCGGAGGAGAGCCGGGCAGTCGTGAGCCACCAGCTGGCGAGCATCGAGGATCTGGTCAAGCTCACCCACGAGCAGTCCATCTCCATCCGGGACCCGGCGGCGGTGGGAGGAATGCTCGACGCGCTCGCCGCCGAGGTGAGCGCGACCGAGCGCACGGTGAGAGAGCTGGAGCAGTTCCTCGACGTCACCGAGGAGCCGGGCGGGACCGTGGCCAGCCGGACCCGGGTGCGCGGATGAGGCCGGGAGCTCTCCTCGCCCGGCTGGGGGTCTGGGTGCATCAGCGGCTCCGGGCGGGCGTGGACCGCCTGGCCCCTCCGGAGCTCCTCCTCGCCGAGCGCATCACCGGGGTCGCCGGCACCGCGGTTGCCGGGGCGCTGGTCGCGAGCGGGCTGGCCGATCGGCTGGACGACGTGCCGCGCTCGGCGCGCGAGCTGGTGGGCGACGGCGTCCTGGACAGCGACACCGCCGAGCGCATCCTCCGGGGTGCTGCCGCGGTGGGCCTGCTCGACCAGGGCGCGGCAGGCTTCCGCCGGAACCGGCTGACCCGCGCGCTGCAGCCGGACGCGCCACGGACCCTCGGGCCGCTTGCCGTCTACTTCGCCTCCGAGGTCAACCTCCGCGCCTGGAGCCGCTTCCTCGAGGCCGTGCGGAGCGGCGAGGTGCCCTTCCGCCGCGCGCACGGCCAGGGCGTGTGGGAGCACCTCGCCAGCTCGGAGGAGGACGGCGTGCGCTTCGCGCGGGCGATGGACTCGCTCACCCGGCTGGATGCCGAGGCGGTCGTCCGGACTCCCGGGTTCTCGGGGGTGACCGGGATCTGCGACGTGGCCGGTGGAACCGGTGCCCTCCTCGAGGCGGCCCTGCGGGCACACCCGGCGCTGGAGGGGGTGCTGGTCGACGCGGGGCCGGTGGTGCAGCTCGCGCAACGCCGCTTCGAGCGCTCCGGATTGATGGGGCGAGTGCGCCTGGAGTGCGCCGACGTGTTCAGCCGCGTCCCCGAGGGGCTGCCGGCCTACGTGCTCAAGGACGTGCTGCACGACTGGGACGATGCGCGCGCGGTGGCCCTCCTCCGCGTGGTGCGCCGGGCGATGCCTCCCGGGGGCCGCCTGCTCCTGGTGGAGCTTCTCCTGGAAAAGGGGCCGGTGGCACCGCTGGCCTCGCTGGTCGATCTGCAGATGCTCGCGGTCACCGACGGGGGACGTCAGCGCTCCGCGGACGAGCTCGCGGCGCTCCTGGGCAGGTCAGGGTTCGGGCCGCCGGTGGTGCACCGGACGCGCACCGCGAGCAGCGTGCTGGTGTCGGAGGCCGTGTAAAGTCCCCGGACTGCCATGTCCGACGTGCTGACGACCGACGAAGCGAGGGTGAGATGGATCACCCTCAACCGCCCCGAGACGCGCAACGCGCTCACGACCCAGGTGAACGACACCGTGCGCGCGGCCGTCGAGTCCGCCCCCGGTGCCGGAGCACGGGTGGTGGTGCTCACCGGAGCCGGAGGCGCGTTCAGCTCCGGCCTGGACCTGCGCGTCGCCGCCGAGGAGGGGATGGACCCGGCGACCATCGAGTCGCGCATGCGCGCCCACTTCCACGGGCTCATCCGGGCGATCCGGGCCTGCCCCGTGCCCACCATCGCCGTCGTCGACGGGCCGGCGGCAGGCTTCGGATGCGACCTCGCGCTCGCCTGCGACCTCCGGCTGGTCTCGGACCGGGCACGCTTCGGGGAGATCTTCGTCAAGCGCGGCCTGATGCCGGACGGGGGCGGGACCTGGATGCTTCCGCGGCTCATCGGCCTCGGCCGGGCGCTGGAGCTGATGCTCACCGGCGACCTGGTGGATGCCGCAGAGGCGCACCGCATCGGCCTGGCGAACCGCGTCTACCCCGCGCAGCAGCTCGAATCCGCGGCCCGGGACTTCGCGCGGACGCTCGCCGGCGGCCCGCCGCTCGTCCATCGCGCGGTGAAGGCCGCGGTGGCGGCGGCGAGCCACTCCACGCTCGACGAGGCCCTGGAGGGCGAGGTGAGAGGCCAGCTGAAGCTGCTCGCCTCCACGGACTTCCAGGAGGGCATCGTGGCCTTCCTGGAGAAGCGCCCGCCGGAGTTCAAGGGCGAGTGAGTCGTGGCGGCGAGGACCGTGCGGCGGCGAGCCGCGGCCGGGACCGAAAGGCGAGTGAGACGCACACCGGCGCCTCGTTGACCCTCTGCTCGGCCGGTCGCTAGGCTTCCTGCCCGCGGTTGCTCCTCACACCCGTCCTCCCTTGACCAGCCCTTCGCCGAAGAAGCAGCCGATCCCCTTCGGGCGGTACCTGCTTCTCGACCGGATCAACATCGGCGGCATGGCCGAGGTCTGGCGCGGGAAGGTGTTCGGCGCCGGCGGCTTCGAGCGCCTCGTCGCGATCAAGCGGATCCTGCCCAACATCGCCGAGGACGAAGAGTTCATCTCGATGTTCCAGGACGAGGCGAAGATCAGCGTCCAGCTGACCCACGCCAACATCTGTCAGATCTACGAGCTGAACCGGATCGGTCCCAGCCTCTACATCGCGATGGAGTACGTCCCCGGCAAGGACCTCCGCTCCATCTTCGAGCGCGCGCGGAAGAAGGGTGAGCCGCCCCCCGTTCCGCTGGTCTGCTACGTGGTCGGCAAGCTCTGCGAGGGGCTGGACTACGCCCACCGGAAGAAGGACGGGCACGCGCGCGACCTGAACGTGGTCCACCGCGACGTCTCACCCCAGAACGTCCTCATCTCGTTCGAGGGGGAGGTGAAGGTCATCGACTTCGGCATCGCCAAGGCCGCGGGCAAGGTGACCAAGACCCAGGCCGGCATCCTCAAGGGAAAGTTCGGCTACATGAGCCCGGAGCAGATCCGCGGGCTCCCCCTGGACCGGAGAAGTGACGTCTTCGCCATCGGCGTCTGCCTCTACGAGCTGCTCACCGGGGAGAGGCTCTTCGTCGGCGAGAGCGACTTCCAGGTGCTGGAGAAGGTGCGAAAGGCCGAGGTCCTCCCGCCGTCGACCTACAACAGGAAGATCCCGGAGGCGCTTGAGCGCATCGTGCTCAAGGCGCTGGCGAAGGATCCCGCCGACCGTTTCCAGTACGCGAGCGAGCTCGCCGACGAGCTGCAGCGGTTCCTCATCACGTCGGACAGCATCTTCAGCCGCAAGGACCTGATGCAGTACATGAAGTCCACCTTCGCCGAGGAGGTGGAGCGCGAGCGGGCCCGCATGGCGGAGTACGCCGACATCAAGGCGCCCGAGGGCATGCTCACCGAGGTCGGGGTGGGCGTGCCGGTCCTGGCGCGGAACACCGGCCCCATCCTCGCCGCGGTCCCCACGCCTCCCTCGACGCCCGCGGTGGTGACGAGCGCCGCGCTCCCGAAGCTCACCGCGGCGGCGCCGGTCTCCCAGCCGCGCGAGGACGAGGGGACGCTCCTGGTCGACGGGAGCGAGGTGCTCGCCTCGGTCGACGCTGCGCGGCCGAAGGTCCAGCCGATCGTCGGCTCCGACTCCCAGACCGATCCGGAACGCGCGAACGGAGCCGGCGAAGACGCGGACGACGCCCCGGTCTCGCCGGTCGACGAGACCATCGTCCGCCTCCGTCCCGGGGTCCCGACCCCCATCCCTGCCGCGCAGGCCACGCCGCCGGGCCCACCGCCGCTGCCGCGTCCGTCCGCCCCGCTCCCTGCGGCCGAGGTGGCTCCCGCGCCCGTCGCCCTTGCTCCTCCGGCTCCGGTGGAGGAGGTCGGTGGGGTCCCGGTGCTGGGAACCGTCGGCGCGCTCGAGGTGGGCGAGGCTGCGCACGCCGAGGTCCCGCCGGAGCTCACCGCGTTCCCTCCGCCCGCTCTGCCGGCTCCGGAGGCGGCCTCGCCCCACCCGCCGACCTCTCCCTCGCGCGACTTTCCCTCCATCTCGCCCGCCCTCGCCGGTGGCTCGGTCACGGCGGAGCTGGAGGCGCTGGACCGCGCCGCCACGCTCGGCGCCCGTGCAGGCCGCAGGGTCTGGCCCTGGGCGACGCTGCTGTGCATCATCGCGCTGGGCGCGGCGAGCGCCGCCTGGGTGCTGGTTCGCCGCGAACCCGAGGTGGGTCGCGTGGTGCTCGACGTGAGCCCCCCCGAGGCGCGCGGCCGGGTGCGGCTCACCGTCGCGGGCGCCGACCTGGGCGTGCCCACCCACTGGCCGGTGGTGCAGTCCGCGCCCTCGGGGAAGGTGGAGATCCTCGCGTCCGCCGACGGCTTCAAGCCCGCGCTGGTGGAGGCCACCTTGGGTCGCGGAAACGCGGCCACCTCGGTGCTCGTCGCGCTGCAGCGCGCGGCGACCGTCGCGCGCTTCACGGTGCTCCCGGAGCCGGACGACGCCGAGGTGCGGCTCGACGGTCAGGTGGTGAAGCGGTCCGGCTCGCACGGCTCCTTCGTCGGAGAGCTCGTCCCCGGCCAGGAGCACAGGCTCCGCGTGAGCCGGGCGGGTTACCGCCCGCTGGATACCAGGGTGAGCGCGCGGAGCGCGGAGGAGCCGGTCGAGCTGCGCACGACACTGGAGCCGCTGGAGTTCGCCCTCCTGGTCTCGTCCGCCCCTGCCGGCGCGGTGGTGTTCAGCGGCGAGCGGATGCTCGGAACCACCCCGCTCGCCACCCGCGTTCCGGCGACCGCTTCGGCGCTCACCTTCCGCAAGCGCTGCTTCGAGACCGCCCAGGTGCCGCTTCGCCTGCCCGAGCAGCCCGGCCCCCGCGTGCCCGTCCGGGCGGCGCTGCGCAAGGTGCCCGGCTGCCGGTGAAAACGGGGGTAGAGTCCGCCCCCCGATGGCTCCTCGTACCCGCAAGGCCAGCGACCCCCTGGCGGACCTGCCGCCCTGGGCCCAGAAGCTCGCGCAGGCCTACTACACGAAGACGGTCAGCACCTTCTTGCTCCACGGTGCGGTGCGGGACCTCCAGCCGCTCGGTCCCCCAGGGGATCGCTCCTACGGACCGCTCAAGCAGTTCCTGACCGAGGAGCTCTTCGGCGGCCGGAGCCACGTGCTCCACTACGACCGGTCCAGCGGCATCCGTGCCGCCACACCGGACTCGCAGAAAGACTTCACCCGGACGCTCTCCGCCTACGACACGCTCTACGGCACGGAGTACGCGAAGGTGCTTCCGCGCGATCCGGGGCGGGCACTGCAGATCCTCGAGAACTACCTCCGGATGCGGCTGTCCGACGTTCAGTCCCTGGCGCTGATCATCGACTTCGCCGAGACGCTCGCGCCCGGCGGCGAGATGAGCAGTCTCTCCGCGGAGGACCGCTTCGCCCTGGCGACGCTGGTGAAGTGGGCCAGCGACCCGCAGTTCCTCGCCGGCGATCTGTCCATCGTCCTGCTGGTGGAGAACCTGGCGGAGATCTCCCCCCGGATCTCCCGCAATCCCTACGTGGCGAGCATCGAGCTGCCGCTTCCGACCGAGGAGGAGCGGCAGGACTTCGTGCAGGTGAAGCTCCAGGGCAAGCGGCTGGCCTCGGTCTCGGAGATGGGCGCCCCGGCGCTGGCGAAGATGAGCGCGGGTCTGTCGCGCATCAACCTCGACCGCATCCTCACCGAGGCCACCGAGCGCGAGGTCCGCATCACGCCCGAGCTCCTGAAGGAGAAGAAGAAGGAGATCATCCAGGCCGAGTGTCACGGGCTGCTCGAGTTCATCGAGCCCACCCACACCCTCGACTCGGTGGCCGGCCACGGCCGGGCGAAGGAGATGCTCCGGCAGGCGGCGGCGGCGCTGAAGAAGGGGCGGATCGAGGTGCTCCCGATGGGCTACCTCGTCTCCGGGCCGGTCGGGACGGGAAAGACCTTTCTCGCGACCTGCTTCGCCGGTGACATCGGCATCCCGTGCGTGAAGTTCCTCAACTTCCGCAGCCAGTGGCAGGGTGTGACCGAGGCGAACCTCGAGAAGATCTTCAATCTCCTGAAGGCGCTGTGGCCGGTGGCGGTGATGGTGGACGAGGCGGACGCCTTCCTGGGAAACCGCGAGGCCTCGGGTGACTCGGGCACCTCGAGCCGGGTGTTCGCCTCCATCGCCTCGTTCATGGGCAACACCGAGTTCCGCGGAAAGATCGTCTGGTTCCTGCTCACCGCCCGGCCGGATCTCCTCCCCGTCGACCTCAAGCGGCAGGGCCGCGCGGAGGAGCACCTCGCGCTCTTCTACCCGCAGAACGACGCCGAGCGAGACGAGCTGGCGCGCATCGTCGCGAAGAAGGTGAAGGTGCCGCATCTGCCGTCGTTCGCCGCGCTGCTCCCTAAGGGCACGCAGATGTCCGGTGCGGACATCGAGGCCGTCCTGGTCCGCTCCAAGTTCCGCGCCCTGGCCGCGGGGCGCGAGGAGCCCACGGAGGACGATGTCCGGGCGGTGGTGGCTGACTTCGTGCCGCCCAGCTATCCGCTGGAGATCGAGCTGCAGAACCTGGCGGCGGTGCAGGAGTGCACCAGCCGCGAGCTGCTCCCCGAGGTCTACCGGACGATGGAGCGGGACAGCATCACCCGGCGGATCCGCGAGCTGAAGATGCTCCTCGAGGAGCGGTGAGGACGGTCGCCAGGGCGAGGAACCGATGGGAGAGCGACTGCCGCTGACGCCCGAGGAGTTCCGGGCCCTGGCCGACCGGGTGGTGGACCTCGCCGCGGGTCTCCTTGCGGACCTCCCGGCGGCGCGGACGTTCCCGCAGACCTCCGGCGCCGAGGTGAGCGCGGCTTTCGACGCGCCGCTGCCCGAGGACGGCCTCGGACCCGCGGCGCTGGACGCGCTCGCACGCGTCGTCGCGCTGTCCCGCCCGCCCGGCCCGCGCTTCTTCGGATACGTGCTCGGCTCGGGTGAGCCGGTGGCGGCGCTCGGGGATCTCCTCGCGAGCGTGCTCAACCAGAACGTCACCGCCTGGCGGTCGTCACCGGCGGCGGTCACGATCGAGCGGCTGGGGGTGCGGTGGCTGGCGGAGGGAATCGGCTGTCCGGGTTTCGCGGGCGCCCTCACCGGAGGCGGCTCGTCGGCGAACCTCATGGCGCTGGGAATGGCCCGCGAGGCGCGCGCACCGGCCAACGCCGACGGCGTCCGGCCGGGCGGCGTGATCTACGCCTCCGCGGAGGTCCACATGTCCATCCCCCGGGCCGCCGCGGTGCTCGGGCTGGGGCACGCCGGCGTGCGAGAGGTCCCGGTGGACGACGCGTTCCGGATGGACGTCGGAGCGCTGGAGCGCGCGGTGGAGGCGGACCTGGCCGCAGGTCGCCGGCCGATCGCAGTGGTGGCCAGCGCCGGGACGGTGAGCACCGGCTCGATCGATCCGCTCCGGCCCATCGCCGAGGTCGCGCGGCGCCACGACCTCTGGATGCACGTCGACGGGGCCTATGGCGCGCTCGCGGCGCTCGCGATCCCCGAGGCGTTCGACGGGCTGGCGCTCGCCGACTCCATCTCGCTGGACGCGCACAAGTGGCTCTACCAGCCGCTCGACTGTGGCTGTCTGCTCTACCGCAATCCGCGCGCGGCGCAGGCGGCGTTCTCGCACACGGGCGACTACACCCGCTCGCTGCTCGAGGACCCGGTGGAGCGGTTCGCGTTCTTCGAGGAGTCGCTCGAGCTGTCGAGGCGGTTCCGGGCCATCAAGCCGTGGCTCTCGCTCCGGTACCACGGCGTGCGGGCCTACCGGAATTCGATCCGGACCGACCTGCTGCTCGCGCAGCGGCTGGCGGCGGCGATCGACGCCCGGCCCGAGCTGGAGCGGCTCGCTCCGGTTGCTCTGAGCGCGGTCTGTTTCCGCCACCGGGG
The DNA here is from genome assembly GCA_964507515.1 of uncultured Myxococcaceae bacterium. GTDB lineage: Bacteria > Myxococcota > Myxococcia > Myxococcales > Myxococcaceae > RPRB01. Next base: position 5,277 of record CAZDSB010000620.1, on the reverse strand, counting down.
GAACGGCAGACAGAGCGACGGCGAGCTGGACCGGCTCAACCAGGATCTGTTGCTCCGGGTGGTGCGCCGGGGCCGCGTCTACCTCTCCAACGCCACCGTGCGCGGCCGCTTCGCGCTCCGGGCGTGCATCGTGAACCACCGCAGCACCGAGGCCGACGTCGACGACGTCGTCCCCGAGGTGCTCGCCGCGGCCGGCGGCTGACCGGCGCTCACTGGGTGGTGAACTTGCGCCCGGTCGCGATGCTGAACTGGACCGTGCCGGCGGACGGGAATCCGGAGATGCCGCCGGCGTACGCATCGACGCTGGCCCAGGGGGCGACGGGCCCTTACTCCTCGTTGATGCGATTCGATGGAGCGACGCCTCTCCCCCCGTCGCCTGCTCAAAGTCAGACGGAGAGTGCGGATGGGCCGAACTCGGGGTGAGAGGCGGGAAATGCGACCTCAGATGCCGAGCGAACGCTGGAGGCCCTCGATGGCCCCTTCGTTCGCAGTGAGCGCGAAGTGCGTCGCCAGGTACGCCACGAGCGTCAGCAACACGACCAGCACGACCACGAGAGTCCGGAGGCCGCGGTTCCCGTGAACGGCCCGGTAGCCCACGATCCGCAACCAGGCCTGCCATAGCTCCCCCATCACCCAGAGGTACGGCACCGCGTGGAGCACGCCCGGGGCCGAGGCGTAGCACCCGACCCGGAGCGTCGGCTCGACACCGCCGCGTGCCGCGCCGAGGACTCGGAGGAGCAGCAGATCCAGCGCGCCCAGGACGAACACTCGCACGAGCGCTTGCCCCAGCGGGACGAGGACGAGAATCGCGACGAGCAAGGCCCCAGTGCGGATCGCTGCGATCGCCGGCGTCCCCTCGTGGAGCCGGTACCCCAGCTCGCGCATGCAGAGCACGGTGGCCGGGAGGAACCGGGTGACGGTGCCCAGGAGTAGGCAGACGAGCGTGAAGAAGAACGGGCGCCACCTTCCCCGGACGTGTGCCGGCAGCTCGCCGAAGCTTCTCCGCGGGTGGAGGAGCAGCGAGGCCCAGGTCGTCGCGAAGGTGACCATCGACGCGCGGGTGTCCCAGGGAAATGGCGCGTGCGCCGCGCGATCGTTCGGACCGGTGATCGTCCCGGGCAGCGTCACCGCCGCTTCTTCTTCGCGGACGCCTTCGCGGGCCGCAAACATGCCCGGATTGCCTCGGCGGCACGACGCTCGAAGAGCGCGTTGGCCAGGGCTCCTGCGTCGCCTGGCAGATCGGAACGCGCTACGTCGGAAAGTTTCGTCGTGGAGATGATGCGGTCCACGTAGCAGGGACAGATCTCTGCCGGGATGGTGCTCGTCTCGCAGCGCTTCAGGAGACGCTCCCGCCCATCATCCCCCCACGGCACGTCGTCTCGCGCAAAGCAGGATACATACTCCTCCTTTGCAAGGAGCTTGCCGATATCAGTCCTCGACTTGCGTCCGGCCAGGAGCTCGAAGCTGCTGAGCGGCACTTCCCAGGAGGGCAGCTTCTGCTCGGCCCGCTCGCTCATGCACTCGCAGATGCTCCGGGTCGCTCCTTGGCCGGTCAGACATCCCTTGATGAACATCTCGCGGACCGCCACCGGCCAGTGACCGGGCGGCCCGGGCGGTGCGCAGGATCGCGCGGAGTCGACGAATGCGCCGAACACGTCTGCGTATTCCGACGTCCTGGGAGTGCCGTGCTCGATCCAGACCTTCGCCCGAGAGAACGGGAGCTTTCGCGAAAGCACATCCGCGAAGCATTCGCACATCCGGGGCTCCCCGAGGATTGACGGGCAGCCGTCGCGCAACTGCTTCAGATCCGCCGGCGGCCACGCATCAGGATCACGCCGGCACCCGGCGAGCGCGAGCACGAGCAGCGCGACTGCCGCAGAGCGGAGGACGGTCATGTGGAGGTACCTGCTGAGTCTAGCGGGTCCCTCCCGCGGCCCGGAGTGGGGCGAGGTGCGTCACCCGGGGAGTCCACGAACCGGGACCCCCACCGCGAGGGTGCGTGCCTACCCGCCGGTCGTCGCGCGCGGCGTCCGGGCCGCCGGGAAGAACCGCTCCAGCTCCGGCACGTCGCGCGTCCGCTCGGCCACGCAGAGGTCGAGCCTCTCCAGCGCCAGCGCGAACCGGCGCGGGCCCCCGAGGACGCTCTTCGCCCGCGGACCGAACACGCGCTCGGCCTCGGCGCGCTCGTCCAAGCTGCACGACTGGCTCGCCAGCGTGAAGAACCGCGTCAGCCCGCCCCGGGGCATGAGCTTCACCAGCGTGTCCCAGGACCGATCCACGCCTGCGAGGGTCCGCGCGCGCCCGACGGGCGAGTCCAGCGGCGGCTCCATCTCCCGGTACTTGCTTCCGGTCAGGAACCGGCTGATCTCCCGCGGATCCAGCCGTCCCGAGATCGCGACCGTCACGTTGTCGTCCAGGAGCTCCGGCACGCGCGTCCCGGCCATGCCCCCGAGGAGCCAGTCGCGGATGTCGAGGTCCGCCGTCCGGTCGAGCCTCTGCTCCAGCGCGTCATGGAAGTCGCGCCCGCCGAAGCGCCCGGCGATCGTCAGCACCGGAAGGACCATCTCCGGAGCGATGGTCCGTGGCCGGGACAGCCACGACTCGGCCAGCGTCCGCGCATCGGCGATGAGCCGGGGGTCCTCGCCCCTCCGCGCCACGAAGTCGGTGAGCTTCGGCCGCGTGAGCTGGACCTCCTCGTCCTCGGCGGGGCGGTTGCGGACGCCCACGGCGCGGGCATGCGGCCCGAACACCTTCCGCACCCAGCCGGCGTAGGCCGGACCCAGCCGTCCGGCGAGGAAGTCCTCCCGAACGGTGGCCAGCTTGATCGCGGCCTCGAGCACGTGGTGCTCCCGCGCGCCCGCGAACTTCGCCGCCAGCTGCAGCCCCTCGCCGAGGGGGATCGCGCCGCCCTGCATCAGGGCCTCGGTGTCGCCGAGGAGGCCGACCTTCTCCGCGTCGTCCAGCTTCGCGCCGCGAACCAGCTTCGTCCGCCACGCCGGGTCGAGCTGCAGGTGGTAGTAGCCGGCGTATCCGGCGTTGGGCAGCACCCAGTCCGGGCAGCTGCGCTCCTCGAGCTTGACCTCCGTCCGGGGACCGTCGAGCAGCACGCAGCGGCTCTGCTCCTTGCCGCGTGTGCTCCAGCGGGTGCACACCGGGATCTGCCACGCGCCGGTGCGTTCGGCGGTGGACCCCGCCGGCAGCCACCGGTCCTGCGCCAGCTCGAGGACCGCGCCCTGGCCTCCGCAGCGGACGCTGGCACGCACCCGCGGGATGCCCGGGTGATCGAGGAAGGTGTCGAATGCCGGCGCCACGTCGCGCCCGGCAGCGCCGGAGATGCTGGCCAGGAAGTCGCGCGCGGTGGCGTTCCCGTCGGCGTGGGTGCGGAGGTAGGCCTGGATTCCTCGGCGGAAGGTCTCCGCGCCGACCCACTGCTCGAACATCCGCAGGACGGCGGCGCCCTTCTGGTAGGTGATGGCGTCGAAGGCGTTCTTCACGTCGTTGTAGCTGTGCACCGGCTGGCGGATGACCCGCGTGCTCGTCAGCGCGTCCGTCTCGGCCGCCTCGTTGCGGTGCTCCACGCGCTGCGCCGCCAGGCCCCATGACGGAGCCCACTTCTCGATGACCTTGGTCTCCATCCAGGTCGCGAACGCCTCGTTGAGCCAGATGTCGTCCCACCAGGCGGCGGTGACCAGGTCCCCGAACCACTGGTGGGCGAACTCGTGTGCCGCGACACTCGCGAACGCCCGGCGCCGCTCCACCCGGTCCTTCTCGGGTCGGGTGAGCACCAGCGACTCGCGGAAGGTGACCAGCCCCACGTTCTCCATCGCGCCGAACTGGACGGTGAAGGGAATGGCCAGCACGTCGAGCTTCTCGTACGGGTAGGCGATGCCGAAGTAGTCCTCGAGCCCCTCGAGGATCTCCGGCGACACGCGCGCCGCCCAGGCCGACTCGTGCGCCCGGCCGCGCGGAGCGATGATCCGGACCGGCACGCGCCTCTTGCCAGCGGCCCGGGCCTCCTTGATCTCGAACGGGCCCACCCCGAAGGCCACCAGGTACGACGGAAGAGGCCGGGTCTGCCGGAAGCGGACCTCCTTCATTCCCTCGCCCGCGGTGGTCTCGCTGGCCACCGGCGTGTTGGACACCGCGGTGAGCGTCGCAGGGACGCGCAGGGTCAGCTCCCAGGGAATCTTCGTCGCGGGCTCGTCGACGCAGGGAAAGGCCCGCCGGGCATCCGTCTCCTCGAACTGGGTGAAGGAGTACCAGTCGCCGCCGCTCTGCTGGCGGAAGATCCCCGAGTCCTCCTGCGTGAACTGGGTGCCGCGAAACTCGAGACGGAAGGTCACCGGCCCGGCTGCCAGCGGGTGAGGAAAGCGGAGCGCCACCCGCTCGTCGTCACGAACCACCGGATCGGCGGGCACCTCCTCGGTACCGACGCGGGCGACGACCGGGCCGAACTCGAGGACGTCGGCATTGAGCCAGATGACGTCGGTCGGCGCGTCCAGCGTCCCGTCGATCTCGGTGCGCCCCGCGAAGCTCGCCGCGGAGGGATCCACGGTCAGCCAGACCCGCTGAGCGGCGGGACGGAAGGTGCGCGGCAGCCGGATGCCCTCGGGAGACACGAGGGCAGGACGAGCGGGCGGTGCGGCGACGGCGGCCGGGGCAGGGCTCGGCGCGCGCTGAGCGGCCGGACGGTCGGCGGCGCAGGCCGCGAGCGTCAGCAGCGGAACCAGGAAGACGGTACGCAGGTGCATGAAGGTCGCGCACTCTTGCACGACCTGATGATGCGCATGCAACGGTGCAGCGAGGTCAGTTCGCCGGACCGCCCACCCGTAGGTTGAGCCCTGGACGCAGCGACCGGGCGTGACGGATGCGGTTCCAGCGCTTCAGGTCGTCAACCGTCACACCGTACTGCTGCGCCACGCTCCACAGCGTCTCGCCCTCGGCGAGCTGGTGGACGCCGGGCTTGCTGCCCGCGGCAGGCGCAGAGGCAGCGGTCGCGGCGGACGCGGGAACCTCGGTCGCGGCGGGGCGCACCACCGTGGCAGGAGTGTCGGCCTTGGCGACGACCGCCGCCGGCTGCACCTCGATGGGCGCGGCCGCCGGGCCGGGCCACACCGTCAGCACCGTGCCGACCTGGAGCCCTTTCTTGGCCTTCTTCCCCAGGGCGTTCCAGGCCTGGAGCTGCTCCACGGTCACGTTGAACCGCTGGGCGATGGTCCACATCGAGTCGCCGCTCTGCACGCCGTACTGGACGCGCGTCTTGCCGTCGACGACCTC
>CAZDSB010000619.1:0-5201 GCA_964507515.1 uncultured Myxococcaceae bacterium | reverse complement strand
CCACCTCGTCGAGGTGGCGCGTCAGCGCCCCCGGATCGACGAAGGGGTTGGCGCCGTCCCCGCGCTTCCGGGCCTGCGCGAGCCGAGTCGCCTTGCCGGTGAGGTCGAACCAGAAGCCGTGGGCCGCGAGCATCACGTCGGCCGGGACCGAGCGAAGCCGCGCGATCGACCTCCGCGCATCGGCGGCGACCGCCGGGTAGACCGCGTTGTTGGTGAGCTTGAAGGGAGAGACCACCAGCCCGCAGACGAAGACGACGTCGTGCCCCCGGCCGCCCTCCTCGACCCGCGTCGACCACGTGGTGCAACCGCGGGTATGGCCCGGGGTGAACATCGCGGTCATCGTCACACCCCCGAGGCGGATCTCCTCTCCGTCGCGGACGTGCTGATCCGGCACGATCGGCTCGAACGAGTAGTCGTCCCCGTACGCGAAGTCGCCCCTGCCGCCGCGCTCCATCTCGGCGCCGTCCGCCTCGCTGGCGACGATGCGCGCTCCGGACCGGCGCTTCAGCTCGGCGAACCCGCCGCAGTGATCGAAGTGCGCGTGGCTGTTGAGGACGATCTTCACGTCGGCGAGGTGGAAGCCCAGGGCCTCGACGTTCCGCTCCAGCATGGGAAGCATCTCCGCCGGACCGGCGTCGAGCAGGATGTGCCCCTCCGGGGTGGTGAGCAGGAAGGCGCTCAGCCCGCTCGCGCCGACGTAGTGCAGGTTGCCCAGGATGCGGAACGGATGCACCGGCTTCATGAGGTCGGCCCGCAGCGACTTCACCTGGGTCGCCGGCGATGGCTTGAGCGTCGTGTCACGCCGAACGCTCACGATGCGCCAGCCCTCCTCCCCCCGACGGAGCGTGAGACGGTCCCGGCGCTTCTCGCGGGGCGACTCGACCCGGACCTCGGCGGTGGCCTCCGAGGTGCTCGCCCGGAGCGACTCGACCCGGCGCACGCGTCGTGACTCGTCCGGTGCGACGCCTCCGAGACGCGCGACGAGCGCATCCGGCCCGATCCGGACCCATGCCGACCCGCGCTTCTCGAGGACGTTTGCCCCCGGCGCGAAGACGTTCTTCAGCTCTTCCGGAGACCCGAGCGCATCGGCGCGGAAGTAGCGCTCGACGACCTCCCGCGCCTCGGCCTCGGCGCCCGAGGGCGCGGCAGCCGACGGACCGGACGAGGCGAGGAGCACCCCGAGCGCCGCCACCGCGCGCCACCGGCTCGAGGACGGGCGCCTCATGCCCGGGGGAGGGCCCGGAACGGGAACGAGATCTCCAGCCACCCCGGCTCGGCTTGGACCGGCATCTCGCGCTTCGGCCCCTGAAGCACGTGGCCCTCGCGGCTCATCCACTCGCGGAGCGTCCTGTACCCGAGCTCCGCCGCGGCGTCGTCGTCCGCGGTGCGAACGGTCGCAACCTCCACCGCGGGCAGCTCGAACATCGAGATTCGCCCACGGCCGCGCACCGACCGCGGCACCTCGACGAAGGCCGCCGCGGTGAGGCCACCCTCGCCGGCGCAGCGATGCCAGAGCACGCCCTCGCGTCCGCAGATCGGCCGATCGAGTCCGCGCCGCAGCTCCAGGAAGAGCTCCGAGACGTCGGAGGCGCTCGAGAGGCGATCCTGCACGCTCGCGACCCAGCGCGCCGGCTCGAGACGGATTCCCACCGCAGCCCCGGCGTGGCCGGGCTCCTCGTGCGCGAGGCGGGACCGGAGCGCGACGAGCTGTGAGGATTGTCGGACGACGCTTCGCTCGAGCCGGTCGCGGGCGGCGGTCAGCATCTCTCGCTCGGCGGCGTCGCCGGTGAGCGCCAGGCGGACCTCGTCGAGCCGCAGTCCGAGCCTGCAAAGCGCGATGACCCGGCGCGCCCGCTCGATCTGGTGAAGCGCGTACAGGCGGTAGCCGGTGCGCAGGTCGACCTCGGCGGGACGGAGGACGTCCACGGCGTCGTAGAACCGAAGCGTCCGGACCGGAAGCCCGGTCAGGCGGGCGAACTCGCCGATGCGCAGCAGCCGATTCATTCGAAGCTCGTCAGGGGCGACCATAGACGAGTCCCATCAGCTTCCAGCCTCCGTCGGCCAGCCTGAGCAGCGAACCGTAGGCGACGATGCGATTGGCTCCCTGCCCGTGCGTCATCCTGGCCACGGCGACGTCGCTCGCGACCTCCACCCAGTCCACCTCGCGGGCGGATGGCCGCGCCTTCCCCTGCGCGCGGGCCTGATCCAGCCGCGCCTGCCAGCCGGGAACGGACACGGCGATCAGCTCTCCACGGTCCACCGCGTAAGTCTGAGCGCGGGCGAGCGCGGTCGTGCCGAGCCGGGCACCGTCTCCCGCGTCCATCGCCTGGAAGCTCCGAGCGAGCACCTCGCGGATGGCCGTCTGCTCGGAATCGACCTGCGCCGGGGTGAGGAGGGGCGCGTCCGCCGGCTCGCGCCGATGGAAGACCTTGAGGACGATGCGCCAGCGCCCGTCGACCCGGAGCAGGCTCACCAGATCGTCGAACTGGTGGGTGGGAAACTCCGAGTGGAGCCGCGCGACGGCCGCGTCCCCGGTCACCTCCACCGAGACGATGCGCCGGTGCGTCGCCGGCTGGCGCGTGGTGGCCGCGCGGAGACGCTCTGCCCAGGCGTGCCGGTCCAGCTCCTGGGCGGTCCCGTCCTTGCCGACCCAGAACATTCCCAGCGTCGGGTGAAAGGCGATCTCCAGCTCGGACACGGCGTTCTCGTCGCCGGAGCGGAAGTAGTGACGAATGGTTTCCTCCACCGCGGCCCGGTCCGCCGAGGGGAGAGGGGCCGCCGCGGCGAGGACCGCGGGCAGCCCGAGCGAAAGGAGCGACGACATGCAGGACCTCCGGAGTGAGGCCCCGTGTCATCGACCCTCCAGTCGCTGGAGAGTCAACCGATGGCTTCGTCGCTCCGGAGAATCCGCGGGCCGCCGGGGGTCGCGAGACGCGCGACGAGCTGTGGCCGAGGGTTGTAGGTGCAGAGGACGTCGAGTCCGAGCATGTCCAGCTGTATCCGGATCCAAGGGGCGTGGGGGTGCATCAGCTCGAGCGCCTCGAGCGTCACCCCCACATCCGGCAGGAGCGCGGCGGGGTGAGGGGCGCCGGGCCAAGAGATGAGGCTTGGCACGACTCCGTCCGCGGGAAGTGTGCCGTCGGGGCGGACCGTCAGCCGCCAGGAAAGCTCGCCGCGCTGGAACGCCTCCCAGGGGCCGACGTCGATGGGAAGATCGGGGAGCGCCGTCGTCTCCACACGCGCGACCCAGTGCACCAGGCGCGGCCCCGTAGCGAGGCGACCCTGAGTCGCCGGGTCGTCGAGCTCGAACCAGCGAGGGTGCTCCGGCTTGGCCCCGGCCGGATCGATGGCGATGAGCTCGAGGTACGACGACGGGCCGAGGCGCAGCAGCCGGTTGTGCGTCCCCATGCGCGCGTGCTGCCCGCCGTGGGAGAGGGGGACTCCGAGCCATCGTTCCAGGACGAGAGCTCCCGCCTCGAGAGAGCTGGCGGCCACGGCGAGGTGGTCCACGGATGCACCCATGGAGGGAGAGGCCATCAGCTCGTCGACCGACGGACGACGCCTGACCCGGTGGGACCGGAGAACTCGGCGGTCCGCATCGCGGCGTAGTCGTCCGCCTCCATCGTGGAGAGGATCGAGTCGGTCGCCTTCTGCTCCACCCCGAGCGAGGTGAGCACCAGTCGCGAGAAGCGCAGCGTCCCCTCGAGCGAGAGCGCCACCACCTGCTCCACTCCGAGCTGCCGCATCGACTCCTGCTGTCCGAGCGTCTGCACCGACACCAGGGCCGGCACGCCCGGATGGAACCGCTTGAGCGCGTCCACCAGTCGCCGGCCGACCGGGAACTCGGGAACCGCGACGATGACCGCGCGCGCCCGGCTCACGTCGAGCGTGGTGAGGAGGGCCGGGTCCGAGAGATCGGCGTACCGGACCTCGTGTCCGAGGCGCCTCGCCAGCCGGAGTCGGTCGAGATCCTCGTCCACCGCGACGAACGGGATGCCGGCAGCCTCGAGGATGAGGCACACCCCGCGCCCGCCCGCGCCGTAGCCGGCGACGACCACCCTCCCGGCCATGCTCGGCATCTTTCCCGACGAGGCGGCGACCTTCCGGAGATGCGCGGTCAGCCGGTAGACGAGGTTGATCAGCAGCGGCGAGACGACGAACGACACCGAGATGAAGGTGAGGCTCAGCGCGTAGACACGGGGGCTGAGCAGCCCGGTGGAGCTGGCGCTGCCGAGGATGACGTACCCCACCTCGTCGAAGGGCATCAGCAGCGCGGCGGTCAGCAGCGAGGCGCGAAGACCGAAGCGGAACGCCAGCCCCAGCCCGGCGGCGACCCCGAACTTCACCGCGAGCAGGGCGAGGAGCAGCAGCATCGGGCCCGCTCCCGCCGCCAGCACCTCGCGCCAGTCCAGGGCCATGCCGATGGTGATGAAGAAGAGGCCGAGGAGGAGGTGCTTCGCCGGGTCCACCGCGATCTTGAGCTGATCGACGTAGATGGAGCTCGAGAGGTTCACCCCGAGGACGAACGCGCCGAGCGCCATGGACACGCCGAGGCTGTCCAGGGTCGCCGCCGTCCCGAAGACCGCGGCGATGATGGTGAGGGCGAACGCCCCCGAGCCGAGGTTGGTGGCGGTCAGGGTGAGGAGGCGCGGCAGCACCCACCGTGCTCCCACCTGGATGGCGAGGAGGACGCCCAGGACCTCCAGCGTGTGGCGGAGCCCCGGAGGATGGATGCTCCCCTTCGGTCCGCCGAGAAGCGGGATCACGGTGAGGAGCCCGATCAGGACGAAGCTCTGGAGGATCTGCACCGCGATCGTCGCCCGGCCCTGGAGGCTGCCAGTGTCGGCGTGCTCGGCGAGCGCCGGCAGGGCGACCGCGGCGGAGCTCATCGCCAGCGCGAGCCCGATGAGGAGCACCGGCTGGCCGCTACCCACGCCCTGGAGCAGGAGCACGCCGGCGATCGCCGCCGTGGTGAGGACGTACTGCGCCGTCCCCAGGCCGACGACCATCCCTCGCATCGCCCAGAGCCGCGCCGGGCGGATGTCGAGGCCGAGGAGGAAGAGCAGGAGAACGATGCCGATCTCGCCGATCGCCTGGAGCTCGTCGACGTGCTCGATGCCGAGCAGAGGATGCGGCGAGTACGGTCCGAGCGCCGCGCCCACCACCAGCAGTCCCAGGGTGGACCCGAGGTTCAGCCGGCG
>CAZDSB010000618.1:0-5903 GCA_964507515.1 uncultured Myxococcaceae bacterium | reverse complement strand
GCGAGGTGCTGAGCGAGCCGTCGGTCGGCCCGGCGAAGGTCCTCGACCAGGGCGTGTACGTGGGTCGAGCGAAGTGCTCCGCGTCGGCGCCGCTTCCTGGCGGAAGCGTCGGGGCGTCCGGAGGAGGTTCGCACTGGCCGTCGGAGACCTTGACCTCGAAGGGGTTGATCTCGGGCGAGGTCCACTCGGCCAGCGTCACCTCGCCGATGAGGGGGATCGCGGGCGTGGTGATCTTCACTCCCAGGTCCACCTCGATGCCGGCGTACAGGGCCCAGCAGGGTGAGCTGAGGAGGTCCGCCTCGACGCGGCCGTAGGTGCTCGCGTGCGCGAAGGGGCCGGTCACCCCGTAGAGGAGCAGGTTGAGCCGCGCGCCGACGGCGATCTGCGCCTCGGCGTGCAGGGTGATGCGGGTCTCGTTCAGGTCGAAGGTGGTGCTCTTGAGGACGGGCGACGAGAACTGCGGGGTCTGCGGATGCTTCGACGACAGGCTCACCGAGGTCTGGAACTCGGCTCCGCCGTGAATGCCGGTCTGGAAGGTGCCCGAGGCTCCGCCGGAGAGGTCGGCGGTGAGGTCCACGGTGGGAACGAAGACGAGCGGACCGAGGACGATGGGGGTGAGCGTCGTGGAGGCGAGATCCACCGGCTGATCGAAATGATAGATGGCCGCCCCGTGGACGTTGGCGTTCCCATGAATCGTGGGATCGACGTCGAAGCCCACCTTGGCCTCGGGCAGGAGGTCGTCGATGGAGCACGACGGCTTGTCGCCGACCAGGATGCCCGCAAAGCTCTTCAGGCAGTCGGAGACGATCTGCGGGAGCCGTTCGAGGCCGCCCCAGTCGAAGTCCAGGCCGAAGGTGTAGTCGAACCCGCCGCCGATGGTTCCGTCGGTGACGATCTGGTCGTTGGTCGTGGTGACGTCCCCGTCGCCGTCGAACAGGACGTAGGAGAACGGCACGGTGACGTCGAAGCTCGCGTTCTCGCCGAGCGCTGCCGAGCGGAGCGGCGCCACGGCAGCGCCGGCGACGACCGCCGTCGAGCGGGTCATCCTCGCGTGCAGCTTCGAGTACGCAAGCTGGATCGGGGCCGCTGCCGTCCGGAGCACCAGCTGCCCATTCGAGCGATCCACCGAGAGGACGGCCCGGAGGAGCCCCGCGGGAGTGCTGGAGCTGACGCCCGCGACGAGGATCATCCCCACGTCGACTCCGGCGAGAGAGGCCGGGGGATTGCCGAAGACCAGCGTTCCATCGCCCGGATCGGGCTGGAGCGAGGTCAGGTCGGAGCCGGCCAGCTGGATGGTGCTCGGGAACGGAATGGCGGTGATCTCGTCGGCCAGCCCGGCATCCGGAGCCTGGTTCCCGGGCGGCGAGGAGGAGCAGCCGGCGAGGGAGGCGAGGAGTCCCGCGACGACGAGGGCCTGGACAACGGACCGAGCGACCACCGAGCCACTCCCGTGGCCCCCGAGACCCCGGGGACCACCCGTGGCGAGCCTAGCCGGGGGCGCCGGCGGTCGTGGCAGGAGCAGGTCGGTTGCACGCGGCCATCTCTGCGACTGCGGTGGTCTCGGGCTCTTCATGGTGGGGCTCCCTCGCGTCACACCGCTGCGTACGGAACCCCTTCGTGAAAGCGGTCAACCGGGCGCGGGGCTCCCGGGGGAGGCGGGCGCGCGGAGGTGGACGCCTCACGCGTCGAGTTGACATAACGCATCTTATCGGACGCTGGCCCAGGGTCAGCCCGGGACGCCGGGGGTCGTCTCCAGGACGATCTCGGGCTCGTTCTCGACCCCGAAGTTCACCGAGTTCGCGATGAAGCACTCGTGATGGGCCTGTGCGTGGAGCGCCCGGGCGCGGTCCACGTCGGTGCCGGCGGCGACGCGGCAGCGCGGCCGGAGCGTCACCTCGGTGAACGCCATCACCTTCCGTGCTCGATCGAAGGCCATCGTCCCGGTCGCCCGGTCCTCGTAGCCGACGAGGACGACGCCATGCCGCGCGCAGAGCGCCGCGTAGGACAGGAAGTGGCACGCCGAGAGCGCTGCCACCAGCCAGTCCTCGGGATTGTGGAGCCCGGCGTCCCCACGAAAAACCGTCGCCGCCGAGCCCCGCAGCGGCGGCTTGCCCTCCATCTGGACGACGTATTCGCGCGAATAACCCTCGTAGTCGTGAATCGGTCCCCGCTCGGCCCCCGTCCACCGCAACGTGCTCGCAAAGTGGTGCTCCGCTCCAGGCATGATCGGCTCCAGGCCCCCCCGATGGCTGTAACGCCGCGAGGCTCCCCCGGCCGCCGCGCTCGACGGTTCGGTCGCGGCTGGAGCATCACGGAAGTCGCTGGACCCAGATGTTCCGGTACCGGACCCGATGCCCGTGGTCCTGCAGCCGGAGCGGCCCGTCTGGCTCTCCCGGGACCTCCGGGTCGCCCAGCGTGGTGCTCCCCCGGACCTCCACGTCCTCCTGCACCCGCGTCCCGTTCCACACGACGGTGATCCGTGCCGGGCTCACCTTGGTGCTCCCGCTCCAGCGTGCGTGGCGGAACGCGATGTCGTAGCTCTGCCAGATGCCCGGCGGGAACGACTCGTTCACGTCTGCGTCCTTCACCCCGTAGATGGCGCCGCAGTCGTTGGCCCCGGACAGCGTGGCCCCGAACGAGTCCAGGACCTGCACCTCGTAGTGACCCTGGAGGTACACGCCGCTGTTTCCCCGGTCCTGCTCGGCCGCTCCCGAGCTCGACGCGGGCACCTGGAACTCGACGTGGACGTGCACGTCGCCGAACCACCGGTGGCTGTAGAGGTCTCCAGCTCCCGGGACGACCTCCATGGCTCCATCGACCAGCCGCCAGCCGGCCGGCGAGCCGTCCCTCGACATCCAGGCGTCGAGATCCGAGCCGTCGAAGAGCACAGTCGCGCCAGGAGGCGGCGGCAGGTAGGCCAGCGGGCGCATCTGCACGTTGCGGTAGAAGACCTCCGCACCCTCGGCCTGCAGCGCGATGCGGCCCTGCCTGAGCGCGCCCCAGCCGCTCCCATCGTCGGTCTCGAGGTCGGTCGCCGTGTTCAAACAGCGGCCGTTCACGATGTTCGCCGAGTCGCGCCCGGAAGCGATGAGCTCGAGGGCGTTCCAGCCGGTCAGGGTCTCCGCCTCGGACGACTTGATCAGCTGCCCCCCGCGGAGCGCGACCTCCTGGCCCAGCGGATCGAAGGTCGGCGGCGAGGCATGCACGTCCTTCACCGTGGTGGTCAGCCCGGTTCCGGAGAGCATCCAGGTGTCCCCGGTGTTGTGCTCCATGATCTGGAACTCCACGCACCGGGGCCAGATCTGATCCGGGGCGTGCAGGTGGTACAGGAGCCCGCTGTCGCGCGGCTGGTTCTTTCGTGGCGCGAAGGTCTCGGTTCCCCACTTCTGCTCGAGGCGGAGCCGGTAGTCGTGGAACTCGTCCCAGGTGGCGACATACCCGAAGTCCTTCGGCTTGCCGGACGCCGGGAGCCCCAGGATGTGAAGGACGTCTCCCTCCATCTTGAAGACACCCTCGGGATCCTTGTTCCGGCCCTGCGACGGAAGCCAGCGGTAGAACCTGGTCAGGCTCGGGTCGAGCAGCGACTTCCAGGTCGTCTCGCCGAGATCGACCGGCGGCCCCGCGTCAGGCACTCCGGCATCCGGCACTCCGGCATCAGGCACTCCCGCGTCACGGACGCCCGCGTCGGGCGGCGGACCTGCGTCCGGCCTGCCCGCATCCGGGCCCGGGCCGGCATCCGGCTTTCCCCCATCGGGAGCCGGCGTCGTGCCTGCGTCGTCCGGGCCGGCATCCGGACCCCCGGTGCCGCCGTCGGCGGGAATCCCGCCGTCCGAAGCACCGCCGGGCGAGACCACGCCGCCGTCCCCTCGATCGCCCGAGGCGACCTGCCCCGCGCAGGCCAGGAGGGCACAGGACACGGTCACCCACGGCAGGACGAGGCGCATCGCGCGCGGAGGTACACATCCATCGCTCGATCGCCAACGGAACGGTCGTTCCCGGGGCAGCACGACCATGTGCTGTCGGACAGCAGCGCCTCAAACCCGAGGAACGACGGCCACCAGGCGGAGCCCGATCGGGACCAGCAAGCGCTGCTCGACGCGGCGTCGTTCCAGGTCACGGACCTGCAAGAACAGGCGCGTGCCGCCCTCCCCCGGATCGACGCGGTCCGAGAAGTAGCGGTGCAGGTACGGAAGCCGTTCCGGGGGGCGGAGCTCGAAGGCATTTTCCAGCGCGGCGATCATCGCTCGGGCAGCATGGAGCGGAGGCTCGTGCACGTGGCGTTCGCGCCAGCGCTCCAGCGGATCCGACGCCGGCGGCCCCCCCTTCTGGTACTCGTGTCCGCCATGGCCGTGCCTTCCGCCGTCCCCGTGATGCCGGCGCGGCACGTCCGGCGCGAGCGCCCCACAGGTCTCGAGCACCGCCTGGAGATCCCAGAACCACGCCGCGGTCACCGCGTCGATCTCGTCGTGCGCGAACTCGTCGGCCACCACCATTCCGCCAGGCCGCACCAGGGCCCGGATCCTCGAGATTCCGGCCTCCAGCGGCGCGATGTGGTGAAGCGACCGAGTGAACAGCACCGCGTCGAACGGCGGCGCATCGAAGGCCAGGAAGTCGGAGAGGATCGCCGGGACCCCGCGCCTCCTCGCCTCGGCCACTTGCTCCTCGCTGGCGTCGATCGCGGTGAGCTCGATCCCGCTGCGTCGCAGTCGCTCCGCGAGCACCCCGGGCCCGCAACCGACCTCGAGTACCCGCAGCCCCTTCCCGCCACCGGGCAGCACGCGGCTCACCCACGCCTGGACCTCGTCGACCTCCGCCTCGATCGCCCCGGCAGTCCGCATCGGGCGGTCATACCGCACGGATGGGGCCCCTCGCCCACGTCCGACCTTGGTCTCATCCGCCTCCCTGTCCTCCGTTCCTCTAGACTGCGCCGGCCTCGAGCCGCGGAGAACGCCATGGCGACGCCGGTCAACCTTCCACGCACCGTGATGGGCATCCTGGCCATCAGCGGATTGCTGCTGGGCAGCCTCTGGGTGGTCCGTCCCTTCATCGGCCCGGGCATCTGGGCAGTCACCATCGTCGTGGCCGTCTGGCCCCTGTTCCAGAGGCTCCAGCGACGCCTCGGCGGCCGTCGCGGCCCGGCGGTCACCGTGATGGCGCTGATCCTCCTGACCATCATCGTCATCCCGGTCTGGCTGGCCGTGGACACGATCATCGACCAGTCGGACCGCTTCATCGAGTTTGCCCGGGCGCTGCCGACGCTCCAGGTCCCGCCTCCGCCGGCCTGGCTCGACTCGGTGCCGCTCGGCCCACGGATCGCTCGAAGCTGGAACGACCTTGCGCAGGCGGAACCCGGTGCCCTCGCCGCCCGCGTCGAGCCCTATGTCGGCACCGCGGTCCGCTGGTTCGGGGCGCAGGCAGGGTCCTTCGGGGCTCTCCTGGTGCACCTCCTGGTGATGCTGATCATCTCCACCGTTCTCTTCGCTCAGGGGGACGTCGCCGCTCGGGGTGTGCTGGCGTTCTTCCACTGGCTCGCCGGCGAACGGGGTCACGGTGCCATCATCCTGGCGGGTCAAGCGATCCGCGCGGTGGCGCTCGGGGTCATCGTCACCGCCCTCATCCAGACGGCGGTCTCCGGCCTCGGGATGTGGCTCGCCGACATTCCGCGCGCCGGGTTGCTCACGGCGGTGGTGTTCGTGCTCTGCATCGCGCAGCTCGGGCCTGCGCTGGTGATGATCCCCGGCGTGATCTGGCTCTTCTGGTCAGGCTCTCCCGGCCGGGGCACGTTCTTCCTCGTCTGGACGCTGGTGGTGCTGCTGATGGACAACGTGCTGCGGCCCTGGCTCATCACCCGCGGCGCGAACCTCCCCATCCTCCTCATCTTCGCCGGCGTCATCGGAGGGTTG
>CAZDSB010000617.1:0-6412 GCA_964507515.1 uncultured Myxococcaceae bacterium | reverse complement strand
GGGACGTTGCGGCCGAGGCGCTGGTGACGCAGGCTGATCTGGCCCGCGCTCGCCGCGACGGCGAGACCGAGCGTCAGGCGCTGCTCACCCTGTGGAGCAATCATCCGCGGTCTCCCCTGGCGGCGCAGGCGGAGCGGCGGCTCGGCAAGTCGGCGCTCACCGTCCCCGCCACCGTGTCCCGGGCCGAGTCGCTGGTCGAGCTGCACCGGAACCGCCAGGGTCTGGACGTGCTGCGGCCGGTGCTCCAGAAGCTGAAGATTCCCGATCCACTCGCCTGCCGGGCGCGCCTGGTGGAGGGCCGAGCGCTGCGGAAGGAGCGGCGCCACGCCGAGGTACAGGACGTGCTGCAGCCGGTGGTGAAGGGCTGCACCGATCCAGATCTCCGAGTGCGCGCGATGTACCTGCTCGGGACGTCGCAGTCGGTGGTCGCTCCGCCGTCCGCGGTGAAGACCTTCGACGCGCTGGCGAAGGAGTTCCCCGAGAACCCGCTCGCCGACGACGCGCTGTTCGTCGCGGCGGACCTGCTCGCCCAGGACGGTGACACGGCCGGGGCGCTCGCGCGGCTCGACCGGATCGCCGAGCGGTACCCCGAGGGAGACCAGCTCGGCGAGGCGCTGTTCAAGGCGTTCTGGCTCCGGCAGCGCGCGGCGGACCAGCCGGGCGCGCTCGCCGCGCTCGCGGCGCTGGAGGCGGCGCGCGGATCGGCCGAGGAGAGCTACGACGTCGAGCGCGCGAGGTACTGGCGGGCGCGGGTGCTCGACCAGGGCAAGCGCACCGACGAGGCGCTCGCGCTCTGGGAGGGACTCGCGCTCGAGCACCCCGGCACCTACTACGGCCTGATGGCCCGCGAGCGGCTGGCGGAGCACGACCCTGCCCGGGCCGCGCGCGTCGCCGAGAAACTCGCATCCCTGCCCCCGGCGACGACCCCGACGGACTTCGATGCCGGCACGCTGCTCGACGATCCGCACTTCCTCGCCGGGGCCGAGCTGCTCCGCCTCGGCTTCGACGAGGCGGCGTCCTCCGAGCTGCTCGCGGCCCGTCGCACCGGCCAGCCGGCGGAGGCGCAGCGGCTCCTGGTGGAGGCGCTCGCCCGGACCGGCGACGTGCGGTCCGCGCACGGCGTGGCGCGGCTCGCGCTCCGGCGGGACCTGAGCGGCCCGGTCGCCGCCGGCACGCGAGATCTCTGGACCATCGCGTACCCGGATGCGTTCCGGGAGCTGGTGGTCCGCTACACGAAGGGCTCGGCGGTGGAGCCGGAGCTGCTCCAGGCGCTCATGCGCGAGGAGAGCGCGCTGGACCCGAAGGCGCTGTCCTGGGCAGGGGCGGTGGGTCTCACCCAGCTCATGCTCCCCACCGCGCGCGAGGTGGCGAGGGCGCTCCGCCTCCGGGCGCCCACCGCGGAGCAGCTGCAGAACCCGTCGACCAACATCCAGCTCGGCGCGGCCTACCTCGGGCGGCTGCTGCAGCGCTTCGACGGGAACGTCGCGTTCGCGCTGGCCAGCTACAACGCCGGCGAGGGCGCGGTGAGCCGCTGGCGCTCGAGCCGGCCCGAGCCGGAGCTGGACCGGTGGGTGGAGGAGATTCCTCTCTCCGAGACCCGTGGCTACGTGAAGCGGGTGCTCCGCAGCTGGAACACCTACCGCCTGCTCGGGGGACGGCCGTTGCCAGGCGTGGTGAAGACCACCCTGCCGGCGGCTCCACGCGCGGAGCGCGAGCGATGAGCGACGGTCTGCCCGCGGGGACCCGCGAGCGCCTGCGGGGGCTCCCCTCGGTCGAGTCGGTGCTCGTGTCCGAGGCTGGAAAGGCGGCGCTGCAGATCCACCCCCGCCCACGGGTGGTGGAGGCGATCCGGCGGGTACTGGCGGTGCTCCGCACGCGCATCCTGCAAGGCGAGGCGGCCAGCTTCTCCTCGGACGCGCTCGGCCCGACCCTGGTCGCGCTCGGGACGCCGGGGCTCCGGCCGGTGCTCAACGCGACCGGGGTGGTGCTGCACACCAACCTCGGGCGCGCGCCGCTGGCGCCGGAGGCGCTGGAGCGGGTGGGGGCGGTGGCCCGCGGGTACTCCAACCTCGAGCTGGACCTCGAGTCCGGCGAGCGGGGCTCGCGCTTCGCCCCGCTGCTCGAGCCGCTCCGCGCGCTGACCGGGGCCGAGGACGCCATCGTGGTGAACAACTGCGCGGCGGCGACGCTGCTGGTGCTCACCGCGCTCGCCGAAGGCCGGGAGGTGGTCGTGTCCCGGGGCGAGCTGGTGGAGATCGGCGGAGGGTTCCGCGTCCCGGACGTGATGCGCCAGTCCCACGCCACGCTGGTGGAGGTGGGCACCACCAACCGCACGCGCCGGGCGGACTACGAGCGGGCGCTGTCTCCGGCCACCGCGCTGGTGGCGAAGGTGCATCGGTCGAACTTCGCGCTGGTCGGTTTCACCGAGGAGGCCTCGGTGGAGGAGCTGGCCCGGCTCTGCCAGCCTCGCGGCGTCCCCCTCTTCGTCGACGCCGGCAGCGGGCTCCTGGCGCCGCTGGACGTGCCGGGCGCCGTGGCCGAGCCCACGATGCGCGGCCACGTCGAGGCCGGGGCAGATCTGGTGGCCTTCTCCGGCGACAAGCTGCTCGGGGGGCCTCAGGCGGGCATCGTCGTCGGACGGGCCTTCTGGGTCTCCCGGCTCCGGGCCCATCCGCTGGCGCGGGCGCTCCGGGTGGACAAGCTGACCGTCGCCGCGCTGGAGGCGACCCTGCGGATGGTGCAGGACGGTCGGGGGGACGAGATTCCCGCGCGGGCCATGGCACTGGCCCCCGAGTCGGTGCTCCATGCCCGCGCCGACGCGCTCCGGCGGCACCTGGAGGACGCGGGGGTGGAGTCCCGGGTCGTCCACGTGGAGGGCCAGGTGGGTGGGGGGACCCTCCCCCTGGCGCGCCCGCGCTCCTGGGCCTGCGTGCTGGAAGGGGAGGCCGAGGCGATCGCGACCCGCCTGCGGATCGGCGAGCCGTCGGTGCTGGCCCGCATCGAGGATGGGCGGCTGGTGCTGGACGTCCGGTGCATCGAGGACCCGGACCTCGCGGGGCTGGCCGCGGCAGTGGTGGCTGCACGCTCGTCGCTTCCTGGCGCGTAGGTCGGACTCCCCACTAGAATCCGCACCCGGCGACGCTGCCGAACGTGAAGCGCTACGGCCTCAACAACGTGGTGGAGCTGACCCGGCCCCGGCCACGCCCGGACGAGCTGCCCGCGGGCCGTCGCGCGCGCCGCATCGTGGCCGTGGGCGGAGGCAAGGGCGGCATCGGCAAGTCGCTGGTCTCGGCGAACCTCGGCATTGCGCTCGCCCGGTCCGGGCACCGCGTGACCCTGGTCGACGTGGACCTCGGTGGAGCGAATCTCCACACCTGTCTCGGCATCAACCAGCCGCAGGGAACGCTGTCCGACGTGGTGACGAAGGGCACCCGCATCGAGTCTCTCGCCGCGCCGACCGGCATCGAGAACCTGAGCCTGGTGTCCGGGGCGATGGACGCGCTCGACGCGGCCAATCCGCGCGCGCAGGCCCGGGCCCGGCTGGTGGAGCAGCTGCAGACGCTGGACGCGGACTACCTGGTGCTCGACCTCGGGGCGGGGACGTCGCTGCACACCATCGACTTCTTCCTCCTCGCGGACCACGGCGTGCTGGTGCTCCTGCCCGAGCCGACCTCGGTGGAGAACGCCTACCGCTTCCTGAAGGCGGCGCTGTTCCGGCGGCTGCAGCAGACCGCGCAGGCGCTCGGGGTGGCGCAGCTCGCCGAGGCGGCGCTCGGGAGCCAGGGCAGCGCGATGCGGACGCCGGGCGAGGTGGTGCGCTCGGTGGCGGAGAGCAATCCGGAGGCGGCGGCCCAGCTGGAGAGGTCGCTGCGCGACTTCCGGGTGAAGCTGGTGGTGAACCAGGTCCGCTCCCCGGCGGACCAGAGCGTGGGGCGGGCGGTAGTGGCGGCCTGGAAGAAGTTCTTCGGCCTGGACATGGATTACCTCGGGGCGATCGCCTACGACGACTCGGCCTGGCAGACGGTGCGGAAGCGCCGGCCGCTCCTGGTGGACGCCGGTGGGTCCGCGGCGGCATCGAACGTCACCGCGGTCGCCGAGGCGCTGGTGGCGCTCGACCGGCCGAGGTCTGCCGGCCGATGACCGTGACCGAGGAGCCAACGCTCTACGACGTGCTGGAGGTCGATCCGGCCTCCTCCATCGACGAGCTCCGCGCGGCGGTTGACCGGGCGCGCGAGACGTTCGGGACGGAGTCGGTCGCCGTCTACGCGCTGGTGGACGAGGAGCAGCTCGGCGAGCTCCGCGCGCGGCTGGACGAGGCGGCGGAGGTGCTGCTCGATCCCGCGCGGCGCGCCAGCTACGACCGGTCCATCGGCCGGATAGGCCCGGCGACGCTCTGGGCGGAGGACGACGACGAGGAGGAGGAGGAGCCGCTCCCGCCGGTCGAGTCCGGACCGCACGTGCGCGCCGCGAGCCTCGACGCCGAGGACGACGCGGACGAGCTCGACGACCTCGACGAGGACGAGGAGGCGCCGCGGCAGCAGGCGCTGGCGCTCGACGTGCCCGACGCGCGCGGCAATTTCGGACGGACGGCGGAGAAGGAAGCGGTCGCGCCGGACGCCGGGGACGAGGACGGGCGGGAAGGGCAGCCCGCGGCGCTGCTGAGCGGCGACTGGGCGGCGGCAGTTCCCGGGGAGCTCGCGGCGCGCGCGCCGGACCCCCTGCCGGTGTCGGCCTCGGTGTCGGCGCCGGTGGAGCGCGAGGATCTGGAGAACGACACGGTGCCCCGGGCTCCGGTCGCCGAGGTCGCCGAGGGGGATCAGGTTCACGAGCGTACGGGGCTTCCGCCCTCGCTCGGGCTCAAGCACAGGCCGTCTCCGCCTGCGCCGGTGCCCGAGCCGGTGGCACCGGCGCCGCCTGCTCCGCCCCCGAGCAACGTCGTGCCGGAGCGGCCGCCGGAGCATGCGATGCGGCCACGCGAGAGCAGGCCGCGTCTGGACATCGCCGCCGACGCCGAGTTCAACGGGGAGCTGCTGCGCCGGGTGCGCGAGTCCTACGGGCTGTCGCTCCAGCAGGTGGCGGAGCGGACGCGTATCACGAGGATCCACCTGGAGAACGTCGAGGCGGATCGATACGACAAGCTTCCCGCAACGGTCTATCTCCGTGGCATTCTGGTGAACCTGGCCCGCGAGCTCCGGCTGGATCCGGCGCGGGTGAGCAAGACCTATCTGCTCGCTGCCCAGCGCGCGCACGCGCGTGGGTCGTGAGAGGCGGAGGACCGACGGATGACCGATGAAGAGCGAACCAAGGCGCTGCGGCTCGCCCGGGCGATTGCCTCCGACATCTCGCTCTACAACGAGCAGAAGATCATCAAGGGCATCGAGCAGGACAATCTCTTCGACGTGCTCAAGGAGGAGCTCGACGAGGGACGGGACCTGTACCGGAGCCGGGTGAGCCCGGAGGTCTACACGACCATGAACTTCTTCGATCGGGCCGTGGTGGACATCATCGTGCGCGGGAAGGCGCACGTGCGGTCCAAGATCTGGTGAGGGCGCTCGGAGGCCGCGCCTGGGCCTGCGCCCTCCGGGTCTGTGATCTCGACGCGACACGGACTGACCGTTTCTGACCTGCCCTGGGGAAGCCGGGGGACGGCGTGGCCGGCGGGGTGCTCCATCCAAGTGGCCTGCGCGAGCTCGAGTGCTCCGGAGGCTTCGCTCGAGACTTGCTCCGACGAAGGCGGCGGCCTGTCTCGCCGGCGCTCGATCCGAGCGGTCTGCGCGAGCTCGAGAGCACTCCGGAGCTCTCCGGCTTCCCGGCAGGCCATTCCGGACTCGCCTATCTCTCCGCTGGGGGGCCCGCGAGGCGTGGTCCACGCTCCGCGGACTTGGAACATGAGTGAAATCGGAGAACGCAACATCAGCAGGTTGCGCGGCCTCAGGTCATACTATCCGTCGAGGTTCTTGCTACTAGCATGAGCCTGGAACCGCAGTGAAACCCTGGAACCAGATTTCGACGAGTTAGCAGGCCCATTCACGCACTCAAAGTCTCAGTTCGCGGAGTGCCTCAGGGCCGGTTCGGAGGGTGGGCGCGTGCTCTTCAGTCCGGACGGGTCGGGCTCGGAGGGCGACTAGAGTCGTCGAGCGACGTGAGCACCGAGTCTCGACGCGACATCTCGGGCGGGGAGACGCACCGGTTCACCATCGGCCCGGCGCTGCGCGGCGAACGGCTCGACCGCGCCATCGCATCGAGCCTGCCCGAACTGAGCCGGTCCCGCGTCCAGGCGCTTCTCGAGGCGGGGCGGGTGCAGGTCGACGGCAAGCCCGGGCGCGCATCGCTTCGATTGAAGGGTGGGGAAGCCTTGAGCGTCAGCGTCCCGCCGCCGGAGCCCGCGCTGCCCGAGCCGGAGGATCTCCCG
>CAZDSB010000616.1:0-10069 GCA_964507515.1 uncultured Myxococcaceae bacterium | reverse complement strand
CCCGACCTGGATCACCCCGGCGTTGTTGATCAGCACGTCCACGCGGCCGAACCGCTCGACCACCTCGCGCACCGCGCGCTGCACCTGATCCTGGAAGCGCACGTCGCAGCCGAAGGTCTCCACCTCGGCGCCGAGGGCCCGAACGTCGTCGCTGGCCCGGGCGAGCTCCTCGTCGTCGCGGGCGAGCAGCGCCAGGCGTGCGCCGCGCCGGGCGAGCACGCGCGCCAGCTCGAGGCCGAGACCCCGTGAGCCGCCGGTGAGGAGCACTACCTTCCCGGTCAGAGTGCACCGGGGACGCGTGAGCGCTCGTCCGAGCCACGCACCCGCCAGCGCGATTGCTCCGAGGGTCTTCCAGTCCAGGCCTCGCCGTCCCATGCGGGCGAGGGTAGTCACCCGGCGAGCCGCCGCCCGGGTGATGTCGCCTGCCCGCCCGGGTGCCCGGAGGGGGAGCGGCTGCATGCCCGCCGCGAGCGGCCGGGCCTCTCCGTCAGTCCCCCGCACCAGGAGGACGCCAGAGGAAGCGCTCAGGGGCGCGCCAGCGATCGGGCTCAGTGCACCCGTTCGAGCACGAGGGTTCCGACCTCCTCGCGTCCGCTCGCGGCATACACCTCCTCGCGGACGAGATGGTCCGCATCGCCCCAGCGGAGGGTGAGCCGGACGAGGTGCGAGTCCGCCGCGGACCGCAGATTCGTCGCGTCGAGGAAGTCGAACACCAGGACATCCGCCGACGAGCCGGCACGAAGCCGCAGCCGCGGCTGGTTGCCCTGGGCGCAGTAATGCGTCGCGAGCACATGGTCGCCGGCGAGGTGGAAGACGGTCTGCGTCGGCTGCTTCGCCGGATCGCCGAACTCCTCGACGAGCCCGGTGTCCGCCGAGATGAGGCGGTAGCGGATGCGGAACGCCTTGCTCGACGGCGTGGACGCGTCGGTGCGCTGCCAGGTTCCCACCAGCGACTTCAGCTTCTCCCAGGGCCGGGCGGAGTCCGTGGCCGTCGCGGGCATTGCGAGCAGACAGAGGAGGAGCGCCGGGCGGCAGACGGTCACGGCGGCGGGAGCATAGGGCGTTGCCTTCGCTCGTCAGCTGAACGTATGTTCAGCATCCAATGGAACGGGCGGAGCTCCTGTCGATGGTGAAGCGCCTCGGCGCCGAGTTCCGGAAGCGACGGATGCACGGCCACCTCGCGCCGCTCCGCCTCTACTGGCTGGCGCTGCGACATGGCCTCGTGCAGCCGGAGCGTCACGGCCTGCACGTCCAGCTGTCGGAGGAGATGATCGTCGAGTGGTTCAGGCTGCTGCGGTTGCCGCCCTACGAACGGGCCTATCCGGTCCAACCGCCCGGCTCGCGCTGTCCGTCGTGCCGGCCCGGCGAGGGTCCGGCCGTGGAGGTGGTCACCGAGCGGACCTTCCCCGAAGGGCGAAAGGTCGCCTGCCTCGCCTGTCGTGCGGCGTGGCTCGAGCTCGAGCCGCCGACGCGGATGGGCCGGGGTTCGGACGCCTCGCGGAAGAAGCGCTCCGACCTGTAAGGTCCCGGGCGCTCTTGCGTGAAAGGGGCATGAACCTCGGATGCGAACGCAGCCAGCGTCGTGCCTGGAACCGGCGGAGGTGGTCGCGTGCCGTCGCGTGCGTCGCCTTCCTGTCCCTGCCGGTCGCGCGCGCGCAGCAAGGGCACGAGCACCACGACGGAATGATGATGGGGCCGATGACCGCGAGCACCACCCCGCTCGACCTGGACATGTCCCGCATCGGTTCCGGGACAGCGTGGCAGCCGGACGACACCCCGATGCTCGGCGTTCACTTCCAGCCCGGGGCCGGGTGGGACCTGATGCTCCACTGGAACCTCGTCGCGGGCTTCGATGCGCAGACGACGCCGCGCGGCGGGCATCAGTGGACCAGCATGAACTGGTGATGTTCATGGCCCAGCATGACGTCCTCGGCGGCCAGCTCACCGGCCGGCTGATGCTCTCCGCGGAGCCCTTCACCACCCTGATCTGGCCGGTGGAGATGCGTCACTCCATGCCGGGGATGGACCACGCAAGCATGGAGCCCGGGATGTGAGGCCGCTGGCACGGCCACGGTCAAGATAATGCCTGCCACCGATCGCGATCCGGTCTGCGGGATGAAGGTGAACCCGGCGGTCCCGAAGGGTGGCACGTTCATCCATGAGGGCAGGACATACGGGTTCTGCAGCCCGCGATGCCGCGAGCGATTCGCCATGAACCCGCGGCGCTACCTCGGTGCCCGCTCCGAACCAGCGAAGGAACCGAAGGTCCCGGTCGAGTGGGTCTGCCCGATGCATCCGCAGATCGTGCGCGAGGCGCCGGGGGCCTGCCCGATCTGCGGGATGGCTCTCGAACCGGGAACGATCTCTCTCGAGGAGCCAATCAATCCCGAGCTGCAGGACATGGAGCGGAGACTCCTCGTCTCCGTCCCTTTCACCGTCGCGCTGCTCGGTGCAGCGATGGGGGAGATGCTCGGGTGGCACCCTCCGACGTGGATCGACTGGCTCGAGCTGGTGCTTGCCACGCCGGTGGTCCTCTGGGCGGGCTCCCCGTTCTTCGTCCGGGCGGGGGACTCGGTGCGGAACCGCAGCCCGAACATGTTCACACTCATCGGGCTGGGCGTTGGCGTTGCCTATGGATTCAGCCTCGTGGCGACGGTCTCTCCTGGTTGGTTCCCGGACACGTTCCGCAGTCATGGCCGTGTGAACGTCTACTTCGAGCCGGCGGCGGTCATCGTCACGCTGGTGCTCCTCGGCCAGGTGCTCGAGCTCCGCGCACGTGCTGCCACCGGCGGGGCGCTCCGAGCCCTGCTGAAGCTCCAGCCCGCGGTGGCGCGCAGGGTGGACGGTGGTGCCGAGCGCGACGTGCCGCTCGCCGAGGTCCAGGTGGGTGACACCCTGCGGGTCCGGCCCGGAGAGAAGGTGCCGGTCGATGGAACCGTGAGCGACGGCCGGACGAGCATCGACGAGTCGCTCGTCACCGGTGAGTCCATTCCTTTGCAGAAAGGTCCCGGCGACGCGGTGACGGCCGGAACCTTGAACCAGCAGGGCAGCGTCCTGATCCGGGCCGAGCGCGTGGGCGCGGACACTCTGCTGGCCGGCATCGTCCGTCTGGTGGGCGAGGCGCAGCGGAGTCGTGCCCCGGCCCAGCAGCTCGCGGATCGTGTGTCGGCCGTCTTCGTGCCCGCGGTGGTGGTCATCGCGGCCGTCACCGGAGTGGTCTGGGCGCTCGTCGGGCCGGAGCCGCGCCTGGCCCATGCGGTCGTGAATGCAGTCGCGGTGCTGATCATCGCCTGCCCCTGCGCCCTCGGCCTGGCCACGCCGATGGCGGTCATGGTCGGCACGGGTCGCGGCGCACAGGCCGGCGTGCTGTTCCGGAACGCCGAGGCGCTCGAGCGCCTGACAGAGGTGGACACGCTGATCGTCGACAAGACCGGAACGCTCACCGAGGGCCGGCCGGTGGTCGTCGAGGTGCGCGTTGGTCCGGAAAGCCGTGAGCTGGAGGTCCTCGGGCTCGCCGCCTCGGTGGAGGCCGGGAGTGAACATCCCCTCGCTGCAGCCATCGTGAACGGCGCGCGGTCTCGCGGCGCCACGCTCAGCCCGGTGAGCGACTTCCGGGCCCAGCCTGGCACGGGAGTGAGCGGCCGGGTGGGAACGAGCAGGGTCGCCGTCGGTCGCGAGCTGGAGCCCGGCCTTCCCGGCGCCGGGGAGCTAATCGACATCGCACGTGCCTGGCGCGAGCGGGGCCGAACCGTGGCCTTCGTCGTCGTCGACGGGCGTCCCGCCGGAGCGCTCGCCATCGAGGATCCGATCAAGGAGTCCGCTCGCGGCGCCCTCGCGGATCTCACGCGCGACGGCGTCCGGGTGGTCATCGCGACCGGTGATCATGCGGCCACCGCCCGCTCCGTCGCCACGAGCCTGGGCATCTCCGAGGTGCACGCGGGCGTGCTCCCCGAGGGCAAGGCCGCGCTCGTGGCCGACCTCGAGAGGGCGGGGCGGGTCGTGGCGATGGCGGGGGATGGCGTGAACGACGCGCCGGCGCTCGCACGGGCAGACGTGGGTATCGCCATGGGAACCGGGACGGATGTCGCGATGCAGAGCGCCGGCGTGACGCTCGTCTCCGGCGACCTCCGTGGCGTCGTCCGGGCCCGGCGGCTCAGCCGTGCCACCGTCCGGAACATCCGCCAGAACCTCGCCTTTGCCTTCGGTTACAACCTGGTGGGTGTACCGGTCGCCGCTGGCCTGCTCTACCCCTTTGTCGGCTGGCTCCTCAGCCCGATGCTCGCAAGTGCAGCGATGTCGCTGAGCTCGGTGTCGGTCATCGGAAATGCCCTGAGGCTCCGGAGAGCATGAGCGAGCCAATCTTCACGACCCTGCCAGCACTCGACGCCGCGCTCCGGGCTGCCAACCGGCGGTACCTCGAGTTCCTGCGCGTGCCGGATCTCAGCGCGGGACTGTACGTGCTCGAGCCGGGAGCGCCCGATCCTCAGCAGCCGCACGCGGAGGACGAGGTCTACGTCATCATGAGCGGGCGCTGTCGCTTCAGGGCCGGCGCCGTGGAGCGGGACGTCGCGCCAGGGTCGGTCCTCTTCGTTCCCGCCCGGCAGGAGCACCGCTTTCTGGACATTCGCGAGCGCCTCGAGGCCCTGGTCTTCTTCGGGCCAGCCGAGGGCTCGCGCAGCTGACGGTCCTGGCTCACACCTCACGCACGGTGCCGAGCGGATGCCCTAGCTAGTCGCCGCGCAGCGGCGCGGCGAGGCGGAACACCGGGAGGCGGCGGATGCGCTGGTCGTAGGACGGATGCCGCAGCAGGAAGAAGCGGCGGCGGGCATCGGGGTCGGCGGCGAAGGCCGGGTCCCGTAGCCGCTCCTCGAAGGCCGCCCGCAGCGCGGGATCGCGCGCCAGCTCCGCCTCTGCCCACGGCTCGAGCAGGTACGCCTCGACGTACTCCTGCTGCTGGAAGGCGGCGTTGAAGGTTCCCCACGCGGTCAGCGAGTCGGGGCCGGTCGGCTCGAGCAGGTGCGCGGCGAGGGCGGCGCGCGGCTGCGCGAGCGGGACGACGCGGGTGCCGCGCGGGAGTTCCTCGGATCGTGGCTCGGACCAGGTCCCCTGGGGGTCCAGGCGCTGCCGGCCCTCGTAAGGCGCGGTCGCGGGTCGGGGGTCTGACAGCTCGAACGTCGAGACGCGTCCGCGGGTGGCGCGGGTGAGCGCGCGGTGCTCGATGCCGTGCCGGTCGAGCGCCTCGGCGACCACCGCCGCCCAACCCGGCGGGATGGCCCAGCCTCCACGCGGGAGGTCGACGTGAGCGGTGGACACCATCCGGCTGCGCAGCGGCACACGCCACGACTGCGGCCGATCGAGGTGGAAGCGCAGGTACGTGCCGCCGGTGGCTGGCGAGGGCGCGCGATCGTAGGCGTACGCCGGGAACTCGATGGTCTCGGTCTCGTCGCTGGCGGCGAAGGCCAGCTCGAGCGCGGTCGGTGGCTTGATCCGCGTGTCCTCGTCGATCCCACGCATCCGCACCCGCCAGGCTGGCCCGTGGCGCCGCACCGAGGCGAGTACCGAGGCGAGCAGGTCGCGCGTGGTCACGACGCGCGTCCGGTAGTCCTTCCAGCTGTGGGTCTCCACCAGGACCGCGAGCCGGTTCCGGAGGCCCCAGTAGCTGTGCGAGAAGCGCGGCGGGTAGACGGTCCGGGTGAAGCCCGAGGCCGGGTCGTCGTCGCGCACCAGCGCGGGGTAGAAGTCGAGGGGGAGGTGTCCGCCCGCGCGGAGATCGGCGTGGATCTCGTCCTGGAGCATGCGGGCCATCGCCTGCATCGGAGGGGAGCCCTCGATGAGCGGTGCCACGAGCAGCGACACGTCGGGCAAGAAATGCGCGCCGTCGGTGACGTGCAGGTCGACGAAGACGAGCGGGTCCCAGGCCTGGAGCACGGGGAGCAGCGCCCGCATCTCCGGAGAGTCCGCCTTCATCCAGTCGCGGTTGAGGTTCAGGTTCCGGGCGTTGGTGCGCCAGCCCTGGGAGCGGGGTCCGTTCTGGTTGGGGCGATGGTGAGGAGAGGAGTGCTCGTGCCCGTCGACGTTGAAGATGGGGACGAACACGAAGGTGACGTGGCGGAGCACGTCGGGGAGCGCCGTTCCCTCGAGTAGCTCGCGCAGGAGCTGGAAGCCGGCGTCCTTGCCGTCGATCTCCCCGGGGTGGATTCCCGCGAGGGCGAAGACGACGGGACGGCCGCGGCGCCGGGCCTTGTCCGGGGTGAGCGTGCCATCGTCGCTCGCGGCGAGCACCCAGAGCGGGCGGCCCTCGCCGGTGGTGCCGAATCGCTCGGCGCGGAGCCGCTTGCGGAAGCGGCGGGTGAAGGCGCGGACGAGCGTGTCGACTTCCGAGGCGGGTCCGGTCTCGGAATATCCGGAACGCTCGGCCTGGGTCTCGAGGGGGCGGGTCGTCGGTCGGGCCATCGGGCCGCGCAGTCTGGACGAGAACCGGCCTACAGCGGGAGCACAGGTTGAAGCGCCCCTTCGTGCTGCAGCAACCAGCGCTTCCGCTCCAGGCCCCCGCCGAACCCGGTCAGGCTCCCGTCGGAGCCGATGACCCGATGGCAAGGGACGATGATCGGCACCGGGTTCTGGCCGTTGGCGGCACCGACGGCGCGGGTGGCCTTCGGATCGCCGATCTCCTGGGCGAGGCGGCGGTAGCTCCAGGTCTTGCCGGCGGGGATGCGCCGCAGCGCTTCCCAGGCGCGACACTGGAATGCCGTTCCGTGGAGCCGGACCGGGACCCGGGCGATGGCGTCGACGTCTCCGGAGAAGAAGCGCCGGAGGACGGCGGAGACGCCGGCGGGATCGGAGACCTCCACCCAGGCGCAGGGGCCCAGCACCCGGACGGCCCAGGCGCGGAGCGGGGTGAGACCTTCGAAGGTGACGGCGATGAGGACGCCGTCCTCGGCGGCCAGGCCGAGCGGGCCGACGGGGGAGTCGAGCGTGGCCACCTCGAGGGTCCTCATGCCGCGTCCTCCGACCAGAGCCACAGCGTCGCGTAACCGCGCCACGGCCGCCATCGCTCGGCGCGGCGCTCCACCTCGCGAGCGCTGGCGAGGAGCCCCTTCCGTCCGAGCGCCCGGCGCAAGCCGAGGTCCGCCGCGGGAAGCGCATCGGGGTCGCCGAGCGCG
This sequence comes from uncultured Myxococcaceae bacterium, assembly GCA_964507515.1. GTDB lineage: Bacteria > Myxococcota > Myxococcia > Myxococcales > Myxococcaceae > RPRB01. The sequence goes on along the minus strand of CAZDSB010000616.1, from coordinate 2,906 downwards.
CGGAGGGCGACGATGGACGCCGTCCAGGGGCCGATGCCGCGGATGGCGCAGAGTGCGGCCGCGACCTCCTCGGGCGGCGAGGAGCCATCGAGCCGAAGCGTGCCCGAGCACACGGCGGCCGCGAGCGCCCGCACCACCGGCGCGCGCAGCCTGAGACCGGGCACCTGCTCCAGCTCGGCCGACGCGAGGACGTCGGGCGTGGGGAAGCCCCGCCACGATCCACCGGCGAGCTCGGGCCACGCGGGTCCGAGGGCGTCGACGAGACGGCCGGCGACGGTCACGGCCGCGGCGACCGAGATCTGCTGGCCGATGACGGCGCGGACGGCGACCTCGAACGGATCCCAGGCACCCGGGACGCGGAGGCCTGGGCGGCGGGCGATGACGCGTCGGAGGCGCAGGTCGCGCTCGAGCGCGAGGCGGATCCGGCGCGGGTCGGTGCGGGTGTCGAAGAGGCGCTCGAGCCGCGCGCGGGTCGGTGGATCGAGCGGGACCGGACTCTCGACCTCGAGAGAGCGCGCGCGGACGTTGACGTGGAGGAGCGCCGGCTTCCCGGAGATCAGGGTGGCCCGGTGCCAGGTCGCGGCCTCGACCCGCTCGATGCCGGGGAGCGCGCGGGTGCCGAGGAACCGGAGAACCCAGTCGGCGTCGTACGGCCGGGTGACGGGAATCGTCTCGCGCATCGGCGGTGGAACGTGCCGCGGAGACCGCGGAAAGTCTTGTCGGTTCCTGCGCTCCACGGCGGGACAGGAGCGCCCCGACCGCCCCGAAGGTGTTTGACACCTCGGCGGCGAGTCGCGAGGTGCCTGGCACCTCGTTGGGGCCCCGCTCGGAGCGCCGCTGTCGTGCGCTGTACGTGAATGACCCACGAACCCGGGTTCAGTGGGTCTAAAATACACCGGGAACATAATTATCTGCGTTGTCTCGTTCGCACACCAGCCGTGGGGACGGCCGGGGGGTGGTGCGAGATCGAACGGGTCCCTACCTCCAGCGCTCGAACGCACGGTGGAGCGAGCGGCCCGTGCCCCGTTGCCGCCAGGAGGGATGAACCGTGGGAATCATCACCATGATCGTGATCGGCTTGATCGCCGGGCTCATCGCCCGCGCCATCGTGCCGGGCCGGCAGACGATGGGCGTGCTCGCCACCATGCTGCTCGGCATCGTCGGGAGCTTCGTCGGCGGACTGCTCGGGTCCCTCTTCAGCAGCGACGGCAACCTCATGGACCTGCGGCCCTCGGGCCTCCTCTGGTCCATCATCGGCGCGATCGTCGTGCTGCTGCTCGTCGGCTTCGCCGGACGTCGCCGCGCGATCTGACTCAGCCGAGGCCGGATGATCCGGGACTGAACCCCGGGAACACCGCCGAGGGGTCGCGGAGGCCAAGCTGGCCGCGCACCGCCTCCCAGAGCACCGCCCGGACGTCGGTCCCGATGGCCAGGTCCCGCTCCTCGAAGAGCTCGGATCTCCCGAGTCCGCGGTAGCCGCCCACCACCCGGCCGCCGCGGACTCCTCCGCCGAGCACCAGCATCACCGACGCCGTGCCGTGGTCCGTGCCGCGGTTGCCGTTCTCGCGCGCCGTGCGTCCGAACTCCGTCATCACCACCACGCGGGTGTCCGCCCAGCGGGCGCCGAGGTCGCGCGCGAACGCGGCGAGCGCACCGCCCAGCTCGTCGAGCCGCGACGCGAGCCGGCCCTTCTCGGTCCCTTCTCCGACGTGGGTGTCCCACCCGCCGATGTCCGTCACCGCGACCTGCAGCCCCACGCCAGAGCGAATCAGCCGCGCCACGTCCTGGAGCCGGCGCGCGAGAGGCGCGTTCCCGTATTCGGCGCCGTTGCTCGGCGGGAGCTGCGCGAGCTTCGCCGACCCGGCCTCGCGCAGCGCCTCGAACGTCTCGAGCCCGGTGGTGCGCAGCGCGGTGTTCACGGCCTGCGCGTAGAGCGCGTCGAAGGCGCCGCTGTTCCCCGGTCCGCCGGGGAGCCGGAACTGCCCCAGGGAGGACATCGCGACCGCCGGCGCATCACCCACCAGCATCCGCGGCAGCGTGGGCTGCAGCGCCACCACGCGGAAGGCTCCGTCGGGTCCGGCGGTTCGCTGCACCGCGCGGTTCAGCCAGCCGTCCGCCGTGGACTTGAGTCCCGGTGTTCCGCTCTCGCAGAAGTCCTGCGCATCGAAGTGCGAGCGCGTCGCGCCGCGCAGACCTGCGGCGTGCACGATGCCCAGCGACCCGTCGCTCCACAGCGGGAGCAGCGGGGACAGCGCCGGGTGCAGCGCGAACACGTCGTCCAGTCGCAGCGCCCCGCCGTCCTTTCCCGGCGCGGCGAGCGCCAGCGTCGGCCGGGCGGCCCGATAGGCCGGATCTCCCACCGGCGGCACGATCGACAGCCCATCCGCGCCTCCGCGGAGGAACACCAGGACGAGCGTCTTGCCCGAGGCGGCTCCCGACGCGGCGAGCGCGCGTCCGAGGAATCCCGGCACGGCACCCAGCGCGGCCAGCGCACCGGCCGAACGGAGGAACTGACGGCGAGAGAAGAGGCTCACTGGTTCTGGAACTCCGGTGCGCCGAGGAGAAGGCCGACCAGCTTCGCGCCGTCCAGCGGGCGCCGCTCGCCGTCGGGCATGACCTCGCTGGCGCCCAGCGCGGCGAGCACCGTCGCCCGGGTCTGTTCGCCCAGCGGTCGGTGGAGGATGGCCCGCGCGGTCGTGTCCACGACCGCATCCGGCGCGCCGTCCAGCGGCGGGAGCGGGACCTCGGTGCCGGTCAGCCTCCCCGAGGCGAGCTTCAGTCCGAAGTCGATGCGAGCCACCAGCGCGCCCGGGTTGACCCAGGGCTGCGACACCTCCGGCCAGCCGGTGGGCGGCTGCGAGCGGTACAGCGGCTGCCCCATCCGGTTCAGCGCCTGCACCATCGGA
>CAZDSB010000615.1:0-3137 GCA_964507515.1 uncultured Myxococcaceae bacterium | reverse complement strand
GGACCAGAGCTTCTACATCCAGAAGACGCCGCTCGGGTACGCCATCCAGGCGCGGGCCGCCTGCCAGCGGCACGACATCGGCGGAGCGCGCGCGGCGTTCCGGAACGTCACCGAGCCGCAGCTGAAGCAGCTCGTGCTCCGCGTCTGCGTTCGCCAGGGCGTGTGGCTGTTCTGACCGACAGGCCGTAGACCAGCGGCAGGTTCCGTCCGAAGCGACGCATGCGGAAGCGTCCCGGAGCGACCTCCTCCATGTCGGGGAAGATGTCGTAGGGGGACCAGTCGAGCTCGGTGAGCGTCTCGAGGACGAGCCCCTCGTCGAGGAGCGCCGTGACGACGCTGCCCAGCCCGTGGTTGAAGCCCACGTCGCGGACGTGGATGGGTGCCGACGGGTCGGCGTACGTCCCGCTCTCGTCGCCGAGGATGGGCTCGCCCGGGGCGTCGTAGGGTGTGGATGACGTTGCGCGGGCGAGGCCCTCGCCTGCATCCTGTCCCCATGCGGTACCCCGCCCGCCTCGCTCACCTCGCCACCCGAGCCATCGTCGTCGCCAAGCTCGCCCCGACCTTCGCCGACGCGCACCACATCGAGCACGACGAGGCCGCCTCCCGGCTGAGCGCCGCGCTGTCTGGCCCGCTCCTCGACGATCTCCTGGCCTCGACCTGGCAAGCCTTGCTCGGGGGGACCAAGAAGCTCGACGAGGAAGGCCTGCTGGAGAAGGTGGCCAAGAGCCTGCGGGACCGGCCGCTCCGCCCAGGCCGCAGCACGGAGGTGACGCCGGACCTCGGCGCGTTCCTTCTGCTCGCCGACCTCGCGGCGGGCACCGCGAGCGACGCCGCCGGCCGGGTGATGGAGACCGACGCGGGCAAGGCCCGGGCCCGGGCAGGCCTCGTCGCCGCCGGGGGGCTGCTGGCCCGCGAGCTCACCCGCTGAGCCTCCGTGGCGCCCGCGCCGGCCGGGGTGCCACACGGACCGACCCTCCCCTCTGCCACGGTGGCAGCGGGACCGGGTGTATCGTTATCTCGGCCCCGTGCCGGGGCAGCTCGAGACGATGTCGCAGTCGCTTCCGACGCAGCTGAGGGTTGTCCAGGCGATCTCCGACGTGCCGGAGGCCGCCTGGGACGCGCTGGTGGACGAGGAGGCCTCTCCCTTCCTCGAGTGGCGGTGGCTCGAGGCGCTGGAGGCGAGCGGGAGCGTGGCCGAGGACTCGGGGTGGGAGCCCCGCCACCTGACCCTGTGGCGCGGCAACCGGCTCGTTGCGGCCGCACCGGCCTACCGCAAGACCGACAGCAGCGGCGAGTTCGTCTTCGACTTCTCCTGGGCCGCCGCCTCGGAGCGGGCCGGGGTGCCCTACTACCCGAAGCTGGTCCTCGCCGCCCCGCTGACGCCCGCGACGGGCCGGCGGTTCCTGGTGGCCCCGGGCGAGGACCCGAAGGCCCGCGTCCTCGAGCTGGCCCGAGGCGCGCTGGAGCTGGCACGCGAGGAGCGGCTGTCCAGCGTCCACGTGCTCTTTCCCAGCGAGGCGGAGGCCGGCGCGCTCGAGCCGCTCGGCTTCGCCGTCCGCCACGGCGTCCAGTACCATTTCCTCAACGAGGGCTACCGCACGCCCGACGACGTGCTCCAGCGCTTCAACAGCAAGCGACGGAACCAGCTCAAGCGCGAGCGGCGTGCTCCGACCGAGCAGGGCCTCACGCTCCGGATCCTCCGAGGTGATGCCCTGGCCGCGGCCGATCCGAAGGAGACGTACCGGCTCTACGCGAGCACGGTCGACAAGTTCGCCTGGGGGCGCCGCTACCTGAGCCCGCGCTTCTTCTCCCGGGTCCTGGACCGGTTCCGGCACCGGGTGGAGCTGGTGCAGGCGCTGGCCGGCGACCGGGTCGTCGCCGGCGCGTTCAACCTGGCGAGTGACCGGGTCCTGTACGGCCGCTACTGGGGGTGCTTCGAGGAGCACCCCTTCCTCCACTTCAACGTCTGTCTCTACACGGGGATGGACGAGGTGGTGCGCCGGGGACTCGCCCGCTTCGAGCCGGGAGCCGGCGGCGAGCACAAGCTCGTTCGGGGCTTCACTCCCAGCCTCACCTACAGCGCACACGCCCTCTTCCACCGCGGGCTGGATCGCGCCGTCCGGGAGTTCCTCGCCCACGAGCGGGCGGCCATCCAGACCGGCCTGCCGGCATGGCGGGCGGAGACCGGATTCAAGGACTAGAAGGTACCCTGGCGATGCCCGAGCGCGCGGAACCGGACACCGAGACCGTCACCGAGAGCAAGAGCGAGCGGAAGCTCAAGCGGCCGCAGCTCTACAAGGTGCTCTTCCACAACGACAACTACACCACCCGGGATTTCGTGGTGGCGGTCCTCAGGGAGGTATTCCACAAGTCGGAGTCCGACGCCGTCTCCATCATGCTCCACGTCCACAACTCGGGCATCGGCGTCGCAGGTGTTTATACGTATGACGTGGCCCGTACGAAGATAGACGTGGTGGAGGCCCTGGCCCGGGAGCACGAGTTCCCGCTTCGCCTGACGATGGAACCGGAGGAGATTTAGAACCGTGGCAACGCCGCTCATCGCCAAGGAGCTCCAGGCCAGCTTCCGGCAGGCCATCTCGGACGCGAAGGCCATGCGCCACGAGTACCTGACCCTCGAGCACCTGTTGCTCGCTCTCACTCGCGAGCCGAAGACCCAGAAGATCCTCGTCGCCTGTGGCGCCAACGTGAAGCGCCTCCGGCAGCGGCTGGAGAAGTTCCTTGCCGAGACCGTCGAGCGGCTTCCGGACAGCGTGACCGCCGAGCCGCAGCAGACCATCGGCATCGAGCGGGTCCTGCAGCGGGCCGCCATCCACGCCCTCTCTGCCGAGCAGAAGGTCATCGAGGGCGGTGACGTGCTGGTCGCCATGTTCCGTGAGGACGAGAGCCACGCCCTGTTCCTGCTCCAGCAGGAGGGCATCACCCGCCTCGACCTCCTGAACTACCTCTCGCATGGCATCTCCAAGGGGCCGGACGGCGAGGAGGAGGGGGAGAGCTCCGGTGGGCTCGCCGAGGAGGAGGGCGGCACCCAGAAGGACCCGCTCCGCGCCTACTGCCTGAACCTGTCGGTGGAGGCGGAGGAAGGGCGGATCGACCCGCTCATCGGCCGGGAGAAGGAG
>CAZDSB010000614.1:0-4968 GCA_964507515.1 uncultured Myxococcaceae bacterium | reverse complement strand
AAGTCCGGCCGGTCCGAGTGCGGCGCACCGACGAGCGCGACCACGATCTTGTCGCGGACGTCGACCTGGGCGAAGTCGTCGTACCCGTACTCGGGGACCGCGAGGGCGTAGCCGGCGAACACCGCCTCGCCGCTGACGTCGGTCGTTCCCTGATCCAGGTCGGTCATCAGGAAGACGTTCTCCTGCGGCACCAGGCGCGCCGGCACCCCGGGGCCGCCGCCGAACTCGAGCGACCCGGAGACGGGCGTTCCGCGGACGAAGTGGACCTTCTGGAAGTAGGTCCCCACCTCTCCGGCGGGCTGCAGTCCCACCGCCTGCAGCTCGCTCGCGACGTAGCGGGCCGCGACGTCGTACCCGGGCGTGCCCGGATCGCGTCCGGCGAGCAGGTCGTCGGCGAGGAAGCGGATGTGGCTGGCGATTGTTTCGGGGCGGATGCCCGCCGCGGCGGACCTGGCCGCCTCGCTGAACCCGTTGGCATTCACGGCCGGAGTCGCGGGGCCCGGCGCCGACGTCGCGCAGGCCAGGGTCAGGCAGACGAGGAACGGAAGGAGGCGCATGAGGACCGCGGAGCCAAGCACGGACCACCCCCAGGCAGGGGGGGCGTTTGCAGTCAGCTGCCGGGTCTCGGCTGGAAGAAGCTTCCCGGGACCAGCCGGGGCAGCTCCGGGCGCTGCGCCGCGGACAGGCCGAGGAGGAACTGGAACCGGGCCAGCATCGCCGCGGGGCCATGGTCGCGGTCGGCCTCCCAGTGGTCGGCCGCGCGATGGTAGTGCGCCTTCCGGTAGGCCGCGTCCGCTGCGCGGTCCTGCTCGCTCGCGCCCCCGAGCCCCACCTTGGTGGCGACGGCCGGGATGCCGAGACGGAGGAAGCTGTACTGGTCGCTCCGGACGGCCGAGGCCTGCTTCGGATCCGGGTCCGGGCCGAGGCCCAGCCCCAGCGCGTCCGCTGCGCGCTCGGCGTCCTGCTCCAGCGTGCTCTGGTCCGCTCCGAGGGCAACAACCTCACGGAAGCGGAAGACGGGGAGCCCCGAGTCACAGTTCACGTCGGCCACGAGCGCGGGCGGGGGCACCGGTGGGTGGGCCACCAGCCACTCCGAGCCGAGCAGCCCCTCCTCCTCGCCGGTGACGAGCGCGAAGAGCACCGCGCGTCGCGGGCGCTGCGGCAGCCGCATGAACGCCCGGGCGATCTCCAGGACGTTCGCCACCCCCGAGGCGTTGTCCGAGGCGCCGTTGTAGATGGCATCGCCCGCCTCGGGCTTGCCGATTCCCAGATGATCGAGGTGCGCCGTGTAGACCACCACCTCGCCGGCGTTCGGTGAGCCCGGTGCAGCCCGCAGCAGCCCCAGCACGTTCTCGGTGTGCACCGTGCGCAACGCCGCGTCGGCCCGCAGCCTCACCCGGGCCCCCAGCTCGAAGGGCGCGTGCTGGCGCCGGTCCGCGACGGCCACCAGGCTCGCGACCCGCTCGTTCCGACCGGCGGCGGCCAGCAGCGCGTCCGCGCCGGTGATCGAGAGCGTGGCCTGCGGAAGCCGCTCGCGAGGGGGCAGCAGCCCGTTCTCGACGAGGCTCATGACCCCGCGCTGGGCATGGGCGGCGGCCTGGCTGAAGGGGGCGATCTGCTCCCGCGCTGGCGTCTGCACCCAGAGCACCCCGGCCGCGCCCCGCGCGATGAGACGTTCCAGCTTGGTCCGGGCCGAGCCGTACACGGCGCTCGGGATGGGTGGGAAGAAGTCTGCGGAGGTCCCGAGCGGTGCACCCACCAGCACCAGCGCCCACTTGCCCTTCAGATCCACGCCGGCGAGGTCGTCCCAGCGGTACTCGGGAGCGACGATGCCGTGGCCGACGTACACCACCAGGGCGGTGAGCTCGGACGTTCCGTTCCCGAGCGGCGCACGGGCGACGTAGTCGCGTTCGGGCACGAGCGCCCTTGCCTCACCGCCCGGCGTGCCCACCTCGAGCTGCGACTCGCGGAGACGTCCGCCGCGGAGGGTCACCGGCTGGAACCAGGTCCCATCGGCGCCGGCGGGCTCGAGCCCCAGACCCTGGAGCTGGCTCGCCACGTACGCGGCGGCGAGCTCGAAGCCGCGCTCTCCGGGAGCGCGCCCTTCCAGCAGGTCGTCGGCGAGGAAGCGGATGTGCGCCGAGACGGCCTCCGGACGGATTCCGGCCGCCGCGTTCGCCGCACCGGCCGCGATGGCGTCCGGTCCTCCGGGGCCGGCGGCGAGGGCCGAGGCGGTCGTGCAGACGGCGAGCAGCAGCAACCACGGGGCACGAGCAGTGCGACGGGGCCAGGAGATCATCGGCGGCGGAGACTAGCGTTCTCGCCGGCCAGGCCGCGACGTCGGTCAGCTCCCCGGTGGGCGCAGCGCGCGGCGGGGCACCTCGGCCTCGACGAAGATGCGGAGCAGCTCGGTGTCGAGCATCCCGCCCTTGGCCTCCTGGTGGAGGATGTCGAGGGCCGCCGGATGGGGCACGGCCTTCTTGTAGGGCCGGTCCGCCGCGGTCAGCGCGTCGTACACGTCCGAGATGGCCATCATCTTCGACTGCACGGGGATGGTCTCGGCGGGAATCTTCCGGGGATAGCCGGTGCCGTTCAGCCGCTCGTGGTGCGCATAGGCGATGTCCGGCACCCGCTTGAGCGCCCGGGTCCACGGGATCTGCGACAGGAAGCGGAAGGTGTGGCTGACGTGGCTCTCGATCTCCAGCCGCTCCTCGGCGGAGAGCGAGCCGCGGGGAATGCTCAGCCGCTCCACCTCGCGGGTGATGAGCAGCGGGCGCTCGACGTCGCGCTCGTCGCGGAAGTGCGTCCGCCCCAGGTCGGCGAGGCGCTCGAACCCTCCGGAGGGGAGGATGGTGGGGCGGTTGCAGGCGAGGACGAACTCCAGGGTCTCGTCGAGCTCGCGCAGCTCGGATGCGAGCCGCTCGGCCTCGTCGGCATCGAGCGCGGCGTGCAGTTTCCCCTCGCGGGAGGCAGCCAGCCGCCGCTCCGCGCTCTGCAGCTGCCGGTCCTTCCGCGCCAGAGCGAAGCGGGCCCGGAGCACGTCCAGCTCCTGGGGAAAGAGCTTTTCGGCCTTGACCAGCACGTGCTCGCGCACGCCGACCTTCCCGAAGTCGTGGAGGAGCGACGCGTAGCGCATCTCCTGCACGTCCTGGAGGCCGAAGCGGGTGCGGGCATAGGGCCCGGTGGACTGGTGCTCGAGCGCGCCGGCCAGCCCGACCGTGAGCGACGCCACCCGGCCGGAGTGACCGGCGGTGGTCGGGTCCCGCGACTCGATCGCCACCACCGACGCCGAGACGAAGCCCTCGAACAGCCGGTTGATCTCGTCGTGGAGGAGGGCGTTCTCGATCGCGCCGGCCGCCTGTCCACCGAGCGCGGAAAGCAGCTCCGAGTCCTCGTCGGTGAAGACGCCCAGGTGCTTGTTGAGGGCCTGCAGGACGCCGGTGACCTCGCCCTGGGCATCTCGCATTGGCACGCAGAGGATGGTGCGGGTGCGGTAGCCGGTGGCAGCGTCGATGTCGCGGTTGAAGCGGGTGTCCGCGTAGGCGTCGGTGATGTTGATGACCTGCCCGGTCTCGGCGACCGAGCCTGCGATGCCCTTGCCCAGCTTGACCCGGATCTCGTGGGACGCGCCCTGCGCCACCTTGCTCCACAGCTCGCCGCGCTCTCGGTCCAGGATGAAGAGCGTGCACCGGTCGGCGTCCACCACCTTCGCTGCCTCGTAGATGATGAGCGGAAGGAGGAGGTCGAGGTCGCGCGCCGCGGCCATGGCCTTGGCGACATCGAGGATGGACGTGAGCTTCGAGACCCGGCCGGCCAGCTCCTGCGGGCTCTGAATGTCCAGGCTCACCTGGCCGACGCTACCCCAACGGCCGGCCAGGCCCCATCAGTGCCGCTCGCCGGCTCCCGCCAGACGGGCCACCTTCGACATGAACGAGGGGTCGAAGGGCTTCACGTCGTAGTCGTCCGCCCCCAGCTCGAGGCAGACGTGGCGGGTGAACTGGTCCTCGATCGCGGACAGAACCAGGACCTTGATGTCCTTGGTCCGGGGGTCCCGCTTGAGGGCCGCCAGGAGGTCGCGACCGTCCACGTGCTGCTTGAGATCCAGGATGATCACCGCGGGCTGGTGACGGACCGCGAGCTCGAGGACCTGATGCGAGGTGGTATCGGTGATGTAGGACAGGCCGGCACGACGGGCTTCGCGGGCCAGGGCGGCCACGACGCCGGGCTCGTCGTCAGCAATCAGGATGGTGGGCTTCTCGGACATTGGACTCTCGCGTCATGGATGATCGCAAGATCCACACCGGCGCTTACCTCCAGAGGTCACGCGGGTTTGGAGACGGGGTGCATGGGTCAACTCGGATGTGGGGGTGGGTCCGCACGCAGTCAGCGCTGACCCCTCGTAAAGTTGACCCTTGGGGCCGCCATCGGTTACGGAGTGCCTCCCTCGAACAGAAGGGGTGTCGGCCTCGGGGAGTGGCTCAGCCTGGTAGAGCACTTGGTTCGGGACCAAGGGGTCGCAGGTTCGAATCCTGTCTCCCCGACACGTTGAAGGGGTCGGAGTCGCTCGGGTTTCCCCCGCGCAGCTCCGGCCCCTTCGGCGTTTGGGCGCTCGTCGGGTGACGCCGGGTCACATGGCCAACGGCCAGCCGCTCACCTGTCCTTCGCCGCCCGCGATCGGGCGCCCACCATCTCGAGAATGGTCCCGAGGATGATCACGCCGCCGATGGTCCCGAGCATGTACAGCGTCCAGATGAACCGGAGCGCGCCGTCCGTCCTGAGAAACTCGTCGCCGTAGCCTCTTCCGTTCAGATGAAGGATCGGGATGGTGATCGCAACGAGACCTCCCAGCAGGATGACGACGCGTCCGATCAGGCGTTCTCGCAGCAGCAACACGCTCGACGACCACACGACGAGGATGATCATGGCGTAGCTGTTGTTGACCACGCGCCGGTCGAAGCCGTGGACGTA
>CAZDSB010000613.1:0-3777 GCA_964507515.1 uncultured Myxococcaceae bacterium | reverse complement strand
CCTGCCGCGCGCGCTGGTCGCCGGGGTGGTGCTGGTCATCGTCCTCTACGTCGGCGTGAGCTGGGTATGCCTGGCCGGGCTCGGCCCCGCAGGACTGGCGCACACCGAGACGCCGGCCTCGGCGCTGATGCGGCGCACGCTGGGCCAGCGAGGTGCGACCTTCATCGCCCTGGGCATCGCCGTCTCCACCCTGGGCTTCCTCAGCCAGTCTTTGCTGACCATGCCCCGCGTCTACTTCGCGATGGCCGCCGACGGGCTGTTCTTCCGGAGCGTCGCCCGGGTCTGGCAGCGCACGCATGCGCCGGTGGTGGCCATCCTCGTGCTGGCCGCGAGCAGCACCGTGGTTGCCCTCACCGGCCGTTACGATCAGATCCTCGGGTACGTGGTGTTCGCGGACTGGGTCTTCTTCGGGCTCTCCGCCGCCTCGCTCTTCGTGCTCCGCCGTCGCCGCATCGGCGGGGACCTGGACTCGATCCGCTTCCCGGTCCCGGGCCATCCCTGGACGACCGGAGCGTTCGTGCTCGTCTCGGCGCTGGTGGTGCTCTCCACCATCCGCGCCTACCCGGCCAAGACCGCGATCGGCCTGGCGGTGCTGCTGGCCGGCCTGCCCGCCTACTGGTTCCTGACGAGGAGGACGTCCGCGACGCTCCCCACGCCGGGGAACTGACCCTGGTCCGCGGGGATCCGGCAGCGCGCCCTGCTGATCCCCAAGCTTCGCGAGGGGATCCTCTTCGGACGCTCGGCGAGGCCCGAGCTGCCGCCTGCCCGGGACCGTCCGAAGATGATCCCTGCACTCGACATGGGGACCCGCGCGCGGGTTGCGTCGCGGCTCCCGGGCGACTCGGGGTCCCCGGAGCGCTGACACCGCGTCACCTCGGGGGCAGATCCCTCGAGCCGTGCGGATCAGGCTCGGTCCGCAGGCCCGGACTCCACTAGGATGACCGGCTTCCGGTCCGATGCGCCCTCGAGCCACCACCATCGCCTTCGACGTCATGGGAAGCGACCACGGCCCGGTGGAGATCGTCCGCGGCGCCGCTGCGCTCTCGCTCGAGGCGCCGCACGTCCACGCGGTGCTGGTGGGTGACGCCCAGCAGATCGACGCGGTCCTGGCCGAGACCCGCCACAGCGGCGAGCGCATCAGCGTCCACCACGCGCCCCAGTTCGTCGGGATGCACGAGAAGCCCTCCGAGGCGCTCGGCCGCACCCCCGACGCCTCGGTCCTCGTCGCGACCCGGCTCGTCGCCGAGGGCGAGGCAGACGCGGTCGTCAGCGCGGGGAACACCGGTGCCGGGGTGCTGGCCTGCGCCCGGACCTTCAAGCTCATCCCCGGCGTACGGCGGGCCGCCCTCGCCAGCGTCTACCCGACACGGACCTGGCACGGCAGCAAGCAGGATCCGTTCAGCCTCATCCTCGACGTGGGTGCCACGGTGGACGCCACCGCCGAGGATCTCGAGGTCTTCGCGGTGATGGGCTCGGCCTACGCGCGCATCATCAGCAAGAACCCGAATCCCTCGGTGGCCCTCCTCTCCAACGGCACCGAGGCCACCAAGGGACCGCCCCGGGTCGTCGAGGCCCACGCGAGGCTGGTCCGGCACGCGGGCATCCGCTTCGTGGGCAACGTGGAGGGCGTGGACATCCCCAAGGGCACGGCGGACGTCATCTGCTGTGACGGCTTCGTGGGGAACATCTGCCTGAAGATGCTCGAGGGCGTCGCGGAGACGGTGGTGGAGCTGGCCAACTACGCGTACCACTCGGCGCTGCGGTGGAAGCTGGGCCTGGCCATGCTCAGCAACGGGCTCCGGCAGCTCAAGGACGTGACCGACTGGCAGCAGTACGGCGGCGCGCCGATCCTCGGGTTCGATCGTCTGTTCATCAAGGCGCACGGCCGCTCGAAGGCGCGCGCCATCGCCAACGCCGGCAAGGTAGCGGCGAAGGCAGTCACCTCCGACCTCGCCCGGGCCATCCGGGAGGGGCTCACGCCCTCCAGCTGAGATGGCACTCCCGGACCGCATCGACCCGCGGCCGCCCCGTCGCATCTACCGCTGGGACCTGGACAAGACCTACCTCCAGACGGAGTTCGACACCTTTCGCCAGCTGGTTCGCACGGCGCTGCAGAAGGCGAGCGAGAAGCAGGCGGTCCCCGGCGCCGCAGCGCTCATCCGAGAGCTCCGCGCTCAGGGCGACTCGCAGCTCTGCATCATCTCCGGCAGCCCGACCCAGATGCGCAACGTGCTCGAGGCCAAGCTCAAGCTCGACGGCGTCGAGTGGGACGAGCTGGTGCTGAAGGACAACGTGCGAAACCTGCTGCGGGGACGGTTCCGGGCGCTCCGCGGTCAGGTCGGGTACAAGCTCCCGGTCCTCCTGGAGAGCCGGATCCACGCTCCGGTCGAGGCGGAGGAGGTCCTCTTCGGCGACGACGCCGAGGCGGACGCGTTCATCTACTCGCTGTACGCCGACCTCGTCGCACGGCGGGTGGACGAGGCCGTGCTCGGCCAGGTGCTCGAGGCGGCGCAGGTCTACCCGGACGACCGCGCGCGCATCGTCACCGCGTTGCGAGACATCCCCCGCGCGGATCCGGTGCGCCGCATCTTCATCCACCTCGACCGGCTGACCCCGCCTGCCTACTTCTCGCGCTACGGCCCGCGGGTCGTCCCCATCTTCAACTACTTCCAGGCGGCGCTGGTCCTCCTCGCCGACGGCGAGCTCAACGCGGGGCAGGTGGCGAAGGTGGCGGTGGAGATGGTCCAGACGGCCGGGCACAACCTGCTCACCCTGAGCAACTCCTTCCAGGACCTGGTGCGGCGCGGGCTGCCGATCCAGGCGGTGGCCGCGCCGCTGCTCCAGGCGCTGGAGGGCGCGCTGCAGGGGCCCGGCACCGTGCTCCAGGCGTTCCGGCCGCTGCCGGACATCGTCAAGGCGTTCACCCGGCGGGTGGCGGCGCTCGGCGCTCCACCCCCGCCTCCGGAGGCGCGCCCCATCGACTACCTGAGCGTCCTGGACGACGCGCGTCCCCGGACCCACCGCGCCCGGAGGCGTCCCTGACCAGGGGCTTGAGCGCCGCTGCCGCCACGGGCAGGCTCCTATCCGGCACGTGTCTTCCTCGTCTCGTCGTCGTCGCTGGGCCCTCCTCGCCGTCCTGCTGATCGCGGTGGCCGCGGTGCTGCTCCTCCTCCTCCGGCCCGAGGGGGATGCTTCCGGCGAGGACACGCCGGCCCCGTCCACCCGGGCGCGTTCTCCGGCGGCCAGGGGCCCCCCGGCGCGGCCGGTGGCGCCATCGCCGGCCCTCGCGGAGACCCCGGCGCCGGAACGTCCGCCGGGGCTCGCTCCCTTCACCGGGCGCATCGTGTCCTCGGAGGACGGGCGTCCGGTGATCGGCGCCGAGGTCACCTTCCTCGCCCCGGAGGGAGCGATCTCCGTCCGCTCCGGGCCCGACGGGCGCTTCCGGCTCGTGCCCTCGCGCCCGGGCCCGCACCAGCTCGCTGCCGTGCTCGCCGAGGGCTTCGTCGCCTTCGGCCCTGCCTGGGGACAGAGCCCGATCCGCGTCGTCGCTCCTGCGCCGGTCGGCACGCCGGAGCTCGTCGTCCCGCTCGATCCAGAGACCCGGCTGAGCGGGCGGGTCGAGGCGGCGGATGGCGGCGCGCCCATCGCCGGTGCCACCGTCACGTTGCGGGTGCCAGGTGCACAGCCGGGCCTGCTCGGCCCCGGGCGCAGCTGGACCACCGACGGCGAGGGCGCGTTCTCGGGCGCCGCCCCGCCGGAGGCGCTGGCGGTGGCGCA
>CAZDSB010000612.1:0-2877 GCA_964507515.1 uncultured Myxococcaceae bacterium | reverse complement strand
CAGGTTGAACAGGTTCACCAGCCCGCCGCGCGCCCGCTGCTCCTGCATGTAGGTGTTCATCGCGACCCGGTCGACGCCCGGGGTGTTGATGAACACGCCCAGCCGGTACACGGCGAGCAGGGCCAGGGTGTAGGCGAGACGGGTCCGGAGCTCGGCGACCCGGAAGACGTTGACGATGGCTCGGAACATGTGAAGGCGGTCGAAGACTACACTACAACCGTTTTCAGGCCTTGGCGCCCTTGCCCGCGTGGGCCTTCGCTGCCGCCTCGGGCTTGTGCTCCATCAGCGGAACGAGGGTGACCGAGCCACCGGCCGCCTCCACCGCGGCGCGCGCCTTCTCGCTCACCCGATGCACGTGGATGGCGACCTTCCGGCTGAGCTTGCCCTCGCCGAGCAGCTTCACCCCGGTCCAGCGTCCCTTCACCAGGCCCGCCTTGCGGAGCGCGGCCTCGTCGACGGTCGTCCCCGCGTCGAACGCGTCGAGCTGGCCGACGTTGACGACCGCGAACTCCTTCCGGTTCGGCGCGAGGAAGCCGTACTTGGGAAGCCGCCGCTGGAGCGGGCTCTGACCGCCCTCGAAGCCCTCGAACCGCATGTTGCCGGTCCGGGCCTTCTGGCCCTTCCCGCCGCGGCCGGCGGTCTTGCCGAGGCCGGAGCCCTGGCCACGTCCCACGCGCTTCTTCCGGTGCCAGCTGGCCTTCGGCCGTCGCAGGGTGGAGAGGGAAGTCATGTCACTGCTCCTTCGACGCGCGGGCCGCCCGGGCCGCCTCGCGGGCCTTCACGAACCGCGGCTTCCGCCGCGGCGCCTTGGCCGGGTTGTCCTTCACCACCTCCTGGCTGACGAGGTGGCGTACCTTGGAGATCATCCCCCGGACGGCCGGGGTGTCCTGCAGGAGCCGCTCCTGGCCGAACTTCTTCAGGCCCAGGCCGGCGATGGTCCGGAGCTGGGTGTCGCTCGCTCCGGCGAAGCTCTTGGTCAGCTTGATGCGCAGTCCCATGGTCGATGGCGTCCTTACGCGTGCTTCGCCAGCTCGATGTCCCGGCCGCGGAGGCGCGAGACCTGATCCGGCGAGCGGAGGGACTTCAGGCCCGCGACGGTGGCCTTCAGCACGTTGTGGGGATTCCGGCTGCCCTGGCTCTTGGTCAGGATGTTCCGGATGCCGGCCGCCTCGAGCACCGCGCGCACCGAGCCGCCGGCGATGACGCCGGTCCCCTCGGCGGCGGGCTTGAGGAGCACCCAGCCGGCGCCGAAGTGACCGAGCACCTCGTGCGGAATGGTGTGGCCCTGCAGCGGGACGCGGAAGAGGTTCTTCTTCGCGTTCTCGCCGCCCTTGCGGATGGCCTCCGGCACCTCGTTGGCCTTGCCCAGGCCCACGCCGACGTGACCGTTGCCATCGCCGACGACGACCAGGGCCGAGAAGCTGAACCGCCGGCCGCCCTTCACCACCTTGGCCACGCGGTTGATGTTGACCACGCGATCGCTGAGATCCAGGTCGTTGGGGTTGATGGGAGTCGCCACGCCTCTCGCCTTTCCTAGAACTCGAGGCCGGCCTCGCGGGCCGCCTCCGCAACGGCCGCGATGCGGCCCTGGTACGGGAAACCGTTTCGGTCGAACACCACCCGGGTCACGTTCGCGGCCTTCGCCTTCTCGGCCACCAGCCGCCCCACCCGCTTGGCGTCCTCCTTCTTGTCGCCCTCGTCCTTTCCCTTCAGCTCCTTGGAGAGGCTCGAGGCAAACGCCAGGGTGCGCCCGGAGGCGTCGTCCACCACCTGGGCGTAGATGTGCTTCAGGCTCTTGTAGACGGTGAGCCGGGGACGCTCCGCGGTTCCGGACATCTTCCGCCGGATCCGCGCCTTCCTCTTCATTCGTGGGTCGATGCTCGCCATGTCTTCCTCGATCCGTCCGGCGAGGATGGGGACGTCCCCCGCCGGATGATTGGGTGATTGCAGGCACGCTGCTATGCGGTGCCGGTCTTCCCTTCCTTCCGCCGGACGCGCTCGTCGGCGTACTTGATGCCCTTGCCCTTGTACGGCTCGGGCGGGCGGAGGGCGCGGATCTTCACCGCGGTCTCCCCCAGCGTCTCTCGGTTCGCGCTGCGGAGCGTGAGGCCGATGGTGGGCAGGCTGTCCTCGGTCCGCGCGACCTTGTCCACCTCGGCGGTGACCCCCTCGGGGAGGTTGAAGACCACCGGGTGGCTGTAGCCGAGCGCGAAGTGGATCTGCTTGCCCTTCACCTCGGCGCGGAAGCCCACGCCGCGGATGTCCAGCTTGCGCTCCCAGCCGCTCGCCACGCCCTTGGCCGCATTCGCCAGGAGGCTCCGGGCCAGCCCGTGGAGCGCACGCGCCTCGCGGGTGTCGTCCGGCCGGTTCACGCGGATCTGCCCGTCCTTGACGTCGGCGGTGATCCGCTCGGGGAGGGAGACCTTCATCTTGCCCTTGGGGCCCTCGAGGGCCACCGCGCCGCTCGCCACCGAGGCCTTCACCTTGGGGTCGAGCTTGATAGCCAGCTTTCCGATTCGGCTCATGTCAGTACACCGTGCAGATCAGCTCGCCGCCGATGTTCATCTTGCGGGCGTCGGCGTCGCTGAGGATGCCCTGGCTGGTGGAGAGGATGCTGATGCCCAGGCCGCCGAGGACCGGGCGGATCTCCCGCACCGGCACGTAGCGCCGGAGCCCCGGCTTGCTGACCCGGCGGATGCCGGTGATGACCGGGCTCTTGTCGGGGCCGTACTTGAGCTGCAGGGTGATCTCACCCTGCGGCTTGACCTCGTGCTCGGTGTAGTCCGCGATGTAGCCCTGCTCCTTGAGCACCCGGGCGATCTGAACCTTCATCTTGCTGGTGGGGATGACCACCTTGTCGTGGCGCGCCCGCGAGGC
>CAZDSB010000611.1:0-10741 GCA_964507515.1 uncultured Myxococcaceae bacterium | reverse complement strand
ACCACCAGGTCCCACTGGTCACGCGCCTCGTCGAGCCAGCGCAGGCAGTCGGCGCGCACTAGCGCGTGCGCGTCGCCGCGCGCCCCGTTCAGCGTGAGATTCCGTTCGGCCCAGTCGAGGTAGGTCGCGGACAGATCCACGCTGGTCGTGGCAAGGGCCCCGCCGGTCGCTGCCGCCACGGTGAAGCTCCCGGTGTAGGCGAACAGGTTGAGCACGCGCTTGCCGCCGCTCTCCTCGCGAACCCGGGCCCGGGTGTTCCGGTGGTCCAGGAAGAGGCCAGTGTCCAGCCGGTCCGAGAGGTTGACGATGAACCGCATCGGCCCCTCCTGGACCTCGAGCTCGGCGCCGGCCTCCGAGAGGCGGCCGTACCGCGAGCGTCCCCAGGGCTGCGGAGCGTGGGTCTTGGTGAAGACCTGGCCCGGCTCGACCTCGAGCACCTCCACGACCGCGGCGAGCACCGACTCCCGCTCCGGGTGCCCCCCGGCCGCACGCTGGGCGCGACGGGGGTACTCGACGAGATGGACCGCTGGCCCATAGCGCTCGACCACGAAGGGGTACTCGGGGATGTCGCGGTCGTAGACCCTCCAGGCCGTGAGCCCGCTCCGTGCCGCCCAGCGGCCGAGGTGCCGAGCGTTCTTCCGGAGGCGGTCTGCGAAGGCCGAGGGCATGGGGCGGGCAGTGCTTACCCTCCCGGCATGGCCTCGCGCATGCCGAAGACGAGTGCCGCCCCCTGGGTGCCCCACCACGGTGGGCTCCTGGCGCTCCAGCGAGCCTCGAAGGATTGCCGGGGTTGCGACCTGTGGCGTCACGCGACGCAGACCGTCTTCGGCGAGGGTCCGTCGCAGCCGGACGTGGTGCTCGTCGGCGAGCAGCCGGGGGACAAGGAGGACCTCGCGGGACACCCCTTCGTCGGTCCCGCCGGCCGGGTGCTCGACGAGGGCCTGATCGCGGTGGGGATCGACCGCCGGCGCGCCTACGTCACCAACGCAGTGAAGCACTTCAAGTACACGCGCGGCTCGGGCAAGCGACGGATCCACTCCAAGCCGGACCAGCTGGAGATCCAGGCCTGCCGGCCGTGGCTGGAGGCCGAGCTGTCGGTGCTCCGGCCGCGAGTGCTCGTCTGCCTCGGTGCGACCGCGGCGCAGGCGCTCCTCGGGCGAACGTTCCGCGTGACGTTGCACCGGGGAGAGTGGATTCCCTCTCCGCTGGCGCCGCACGTGCTGGCCACGGTGCACCCGTCGTCCATCCTCCGGGCCGTCGGCGAGGCAGCGCGGGCGGAGGCGATGGAGGCGTTCATCCGCGACTTGCGGCCCGTCGCCCAGCTCCTCGCTTCAGAGGAGACGCGCTCAGAAGCACCTGGGCCCTGAGCGCGACCGCCTCCTCCTCCCACGACTCGAGCGCACGCAGCACGTCATGCGCCTGCCGGTCGCGGTCGGCCCGGAGGCGGCGCAGCACCATGTCCGTGCCCCGGGTACTGGCGTCGCCGTGGTCGTCCACCAGCTCGAGCCGGACGTCGATGTCGTGGAGCGTCCCCAGCGTCTCCTGGAGCGGCACCAGGGCGCCGAGGACCTCCTCCACCTCGCCGGGCATCGCTGGCTGGAGGACCTCGAGCGCGTAGCGGAACTTCTTCACGCCCTTGCGGAGCTCGTGCACCGGGGTGGCGGACGGATCGCGCTGGGCGTCGATGACCCGGGCCTCGAGCTCCTCCAGCTCGTCGACGAGCCGGTCACGGGTGCGGTGGCCGCCGAGCTTCCCCGGCGGCTCGAGCCGCTCCAGCCGCGCGAGCGCCTCCAGCCCGTCCTTCTGCCAGCGGGGAATGGCGGACCGGAGCGCCTCGGTCTTCGCGGGGAGGCGCGCGGTGAGCGCCTCACGCACGTGGCGGACCGCCGTTCGCTCGAGGGGAGCGCCCTGGTCCGCCATCGCGGTGAAGGCATCGAGCTGGACGTGGAGATCGCGGACCTCGCCGAGCGAATCTTGAAGGTCGCTCACCACCTTGTCCGCCCGTCGCACGCGCTTGCCGTCGCCGAAGAGCACGAGCGCGGCGCGGAGCCTGCGGGTGGCCACCCGGGCGTCGTGGACCAGCTCGGCGTCGAGCTCCTTCCCCAGCTTCCCGAGCTGCCGCTGCACGTCGGCGAGCCGGCTGGCCAGGAAGGAGCGAGCTGCCTCCGGGATCGGCGTGGCGGCGTGGAGACCGCGGACGGGCGTGGGCTTGGCCATCGGCGGGTGCTCCTTAGCGTGGTTCGGACCCTGGGGTGGCCGGAACGCGCACGGTGTTGGCGGCTGAGTGAGGCGGCTGAGGCGGCCTGCGTCGGGCGGGGAATCTATCCGCGCTCGAGCGAGAGCATCTCCCCGTCCTCGAGGCTGAGCGCGGCCGCCGCCACGTTCTCCTCGAGGTGCGCGACCGAGGACGTCCCGGGGATCGGGAGCATCACCGGCGAGTGCAGCAGCAGCCACGCCAGCGCCACCTGCGCCGGTGTCACCGCGTGCGCCTTCGCCACGCGATCGAGCGGACCGCCCGCCCGGGTGAGGTCGCCCGCTCCCACCGGGTACCAGGGCAGGAATCCAAGCCCGTCCCGCGCACAGACCTGGAGGACGTCCTCGGAGGCCCGGTCGCCCAGGTTGTACCGGTTCTGCACCGAGACGATCTCCACCAGCGCCCGCGCCCGCTTCAGCTGGTCGACGGTCACGTTCGACAGGCCGATGTGCCGGATCTTCCCCTCTGACCTGAGGCGGATCAGCTCGCCCAGCGAATCCTCCATCGGGACCGCCGCGTCGATGGCGTGCAGCTGGTAGAGGTCGATCCGGTCGACGTGAAGGCGCCGCAGGCTTCCCTCGCACGCCTTGCGGAGGTGCTCGGGTCGTCCGTTCCGGTGCCACTGCCCTGGGCCGCTACGAGTCAAGCCTCCCTTCGTCGCGATGACCAGGCCGGCGGGGTAGGGGTGAAGCGCCTCGGCGATGATCTTCTCGCTCACCTCGGGCCCGTAGGAGTCCGCGGTGTCGATGAGATTCACCCCCAGCTCGACCGCACGGCGGAGCACCGCGTGGGCCTTCGCCCGATCGGGCGGGTCGCCCCAGATGCCCTGGCCGGTGATCCGCATCGCGCCGAAGCCCATCCGGCGCACGACCAGGTCACCTCCGAGCGTCATCGAGCCGGCGGCCGCGGCGGCCAGTTGGCTGGGCATGCGTCGTCCTTTCAGCGGGGTCCGCCCCGTGCAGCCTGCTCGGCGGCGGAGAGAAGGGCCTCCGCCTCGTCGATGCCGCCCCAGCCGAGGAATCGCAAGTCCTTCTTTTCCCACCGCGTGGACCAGACGAAGAAGTCCTCCAGCTCTGCCCGCATTCGCTCGGGAAACGCGAACACGTCGCGAGGCGCGTCCCCGTGCGCCGCCTGCGCCGGTGCGAGGAACAGCCGGTCGTTCCGCTGGCGACCGGTGCCCTTCTTTCTGTTCTGCTCCACCTTCAGGACTCCCAGCAGCCTCGCCGGCACCACGGTGCCCGGCTCGCCGGGTCCGGTGCCGTAGAGCATCGCGTCCAGCGGATCTCCGTCCTCCGCCCGCGTCGAGGGGACGAATCCCCAGTCGAACGGATAGTGCAGACCGAGCGGTAGCGGACGGCTCACCGTGACGTGCCCCAGCTCGGGATCGACCTTCAGCTTCACTCGCGAGCCCGCCGGCGTCTCCACCACCACCAGCACACCGGCGGCGTTCCGGGCCGGCAGACTGAGCAGGTCTTTCATGACATGGTCCTCGACGCCATGCGCTTCGACACCCTCGCCATCCACGCCGGCCAGGAGCCGGACCCCACCACCGGCGCGATCATGACGCCGGTCTACCTCACGTCGACCTACGTTCAGGCCGGTCCCGGAGAGCACAAGGGGTACGAGTACAGCCGGACGAAGAACCCCACGCGCACTGCCCTGGAGGGCTGCCTCGCTGCGTTGGAAGGTGCACGATTCGGCGCCGCATTCGCATCAGGTCTCGCGGCCACCGACTGTCTGGTCCATCTCCTCGACGCGGGCGACCACGTCGTCTGCTCGGACGACGTCTACGGGGGCACGTTCCGGATCTTCGACAAGGTGTTCAAGCGGCTGGGCCTCACGTTCAGCTTCGTCGATCTGTCGAAGTCTGGCTCCCTCGAGGCGGCGCTCACGCCGAGGACGCGGATGGTGTGGCTGGAGACGCCGACCAACCCCACGCTGAAGCTCGTCGATCTGGCGCGGGTCGCCGAGATCGCGCGGGCACGGAAGCTCATGACGGTCTGCGACAACACCTTCCTCTCGCCCTACTTCCAGCGGCCGCTCGAGCACGGCATCGACGTCGTCGTGCACTCGACTACCAAGTACATCAACGGGCACAGCGACACGGTCGGCGGCTTCGTCGGCACCTCCGACGCCGAGCTCGCGCAGCGGATCTACTTCCTCCAGAACGCGGTGGGGGGCGTGCCGTCGCCGATGGACAGCTTCCTCGTGCTCCGCGGGGTCAAGACCCTGAGCGTCCGCATGGCGCGCCACGAGCAGAACGCGATGAAGATCGCCGAGTTCCTCGAGGGTCACGACAAGGCCGGGCACGTCGTCTACCCGGGCCTGAAGAGCCACCCCCAGCACGCGCTGGCGAAGAAGCAGATGAAGGGCTTCGGCGGGATGCTCACCTTCGAGATCAAGGGCGGCCTCCCGGCGGCCCGGAAGTTCCTGAAGGCAGTGAAGATCTTCGCCTGCGCCGAGTCGCTCGGCGGGGTGGAGAGCCTCATCGAGCACCCGGCGATCATGACGCACGCCTCGGTCCCCCCCGAGACCCGCGCGGCCCTGGGCATCTCCGACGGCTTCATCCGTCTGTCGGTAGGCATCGAGGACGTCCAGGACCTGGTCGACGACCTCCGCCAGGCCTTCGCTCAGGCTTAGACTTGCGCATCACCCCCGGACTGGATTACCACCTACGGCGTGGTCGTCCTGCACCATCACCATGCGCACCATCGACACGGGCCCGTCGGGCCGGTGCACGCGCATGGCGGTGTGATCGCTCGCTGACCCGCCTCCGCTGACACCGAGAACTCCCGACCGGGCCCTCCAGGGCGCCCCCGTCCGTGGGCGTTCCTCGAGGGCCCTCGCCCTTTCCGAGCCGCGAGCTCACGAGGTCCCCATGTTGCGCATCGCACTCCCGAACAAAGGCAGGCTGGCCGAGGACGTGAGAGGTGTCTTCGCCGACGCCGGACTGGAGATCCGCGCGAACGGCGACCGCGCGCTCACCGCGTCGCTGGGTGGCGAGTTCGAGGCCATCTTCCTCCGCAGCCAGGACATCCCCGAGCTCGTCTCCGACGGCGTGGCCGACGCCGGCGTGACCGGCTGGGACCTGGTCTGCGAGACGGGACGCCCGGTGGACGCGCGCCTGGACCTCGGGTTCGGCCGCTGCCGCCTGGTGCTGGCGGTGCGGGAGGACTCGGGCATCGAGCGCCTGGAGCAGCTATCGCCGGGCATGCGCGCCGCCACGGTGTTTCCCCGGCTGGCCCGCTCCTTCTTCGCCGAGAAGGGCCTCGCGATGGAGGTGGTGCCCGTCTCCGGCGCAGCCGAGGTCGCGCCCCACCTCGGCATCGCCGACGTGGTGGTGGACCTGACCAGCACCGGGAGCACGCTCCGCACCAACGGCCTCAAGGAGATCTGCACGCTGCTCGAGTCGACCGCGCGGCTCATCGCCCGGCCGGGGCTCGCCGCCGACCGCACCCGTGCGCTCCGTGAGCTCGAGGACGCGCTGGGGTCGGTGCTGCGCGCCCGGGGCAAGCGCTACCTGATGGCCAACGTCCCGCGCGCCCACCTCGAGGCTGTGCGAGAGGTGCTGCCCGGATTGAGCGGCCCCACGGTCATCGAGCTCTACGGAGCCGGGCCGCTGGTGGCGGTGCACGCGGTCGTCTCCGAGTCGTCGCTCTACCGCACCGTCGCCGCGCTGAAGGCGCTCGGCGGCGAGGGCATCCTGGTCACCCGCATCGAGAGGCTGCTCCCGTGAGCGCGCCGGTGCGGTGGACGGGCCGCCTGTCCGCGCTCGCACCCGACGCGCTCGGGAGTCTTCTCCGCCGTGGACAGGCTGGAGAGGAGCCGGCGGTGCGGGCCCAGGTGGCGATCATCCTCGCGGAGGTCCGGTCGCGGGGCGATGCGGCGCTGCGCGCTCTCGCGCGTCGGTTCGACCGGGTGTCCCTCGAGTCCCTGGAAGTGCCGCGCCCGGCGATCCGGGCCGCGCTGGACCGACAGCCGCCGGCGCTTCGGCGGGCGATGGAGCGCTCGGCCCGGAACGTGGCCCGCGTCCACTCGGCGCTCCGGCCGCTGCCCATCCGGGTGGAGGTGGAGCCCGGCGTCGTCGTGGAGCGACGGCCGGACCCGCTCTCTCGCGTGGGCGTCTATGCGCCGGGCGGACGGGCTGCGTACCCGAGCAGCGTCCTCATGGGCGCGGTCCCGGCGCGGGTCGCCGGGGTGCGCGAGCTGGTGCTTTGCTCGCCACCCGGGCCGGCCGGTCAGCCCGCGGACGCCGTGCTCGCCGCCGCCGCGGTGGCCGAGGTCGACCGGGTCTTCGCCCTCGGCGGCGCAGGGGCCATCGCCGCGCTTGCCTACGGAACCGAGTCGGTTCCCGCGGTGGACCGCATCGTCGGTCCAGGGAACGCCTGGGTGGCCGAGGCGAAGTGCCAGGTGGCCTCGCGCGTTCCCATCGACTCGCCGGCCGGACCCTCGGAGCTCCTCGTCCTCCTCGATGCCGCCTCCGACGTCGACGCCGTGGCCCGCGAGCTGCTGGCACAGGCCGAGCACGACCCCGAGGCCGCGGTGGTGGCCGTGGCGCTCGACGACGGGACTGCTCGCGCGCTGCTCGACAGGCTCGCGGCCCTGGCGCCCGCGGCCGAACGGGCGGACGTCGTCGGCCCCGCGCTCGCCGGTCGCGGAGCGGTCCTGGTCGCGAGCTCGATCGACGAGGCGGTGGAGTTCGCCGAGCGATGGGCCCCCGAGCACCTGCTCCTCGCGGTGGAAGGAGCGGACGGGCTGTCGGCGCGCATCCGCAACGCCGGCACGGTCTTCGTCGGGACCGCCAGCTCGGGCGCCTTCGGCGACTACCTGACCGGCGCCAATCACGTCCTTCCCACGGCGGGCGCCGCGCGGGCCTGGTCCGGCCTGTCCACGCTGGACTTCGTCCGCTGGACCACGGTGCAGACCGTCTCTGCCCGGGGCGCCGCCTCGCTCGCCGGCGACACCGAGGTCTTCGCCACCGCCGAGGGCCTGCACGCGCACGCGGCCGCCGCCCGCGCCTGGAGGGCCCGGTGAGCCCCGCACGCCCTCGGCCGGTGCTCGGCACCGTGCCTCTGTACGCACCGGACCCGACGCCGGTGGACCTCGACCTCAGCGACAACGTCAACCTCTGGGGCGTGCCACCTGCCGCCGCCCGGGCGCTCGCGGATCCACTGGCCGCGCGGCCCAGCGTCTACCCGGGCTCGGATCCGCGCGAGCTCCGCGGCGCCCTCGCTCGCTACGCCGGTGTGAGCGCGGCGCAGGTCATCACCGGATGCGGCTCGGACGACGTCATCGACGGCGCGCTGCGTGCCTTCGCAGCACCGGGCGAGAAGGTGGCCTTCTCGGCCCCGAGCTTCTCGATGCTCGTCACCTTCGCGCGGGTGAACGGGCTCGAGCCCGCTCCGGTGCCGTTCGGCAAGGACGCGGACGTCGATCCCGACGCGCTGCTCGCCGAGCGCGCCGCCATCACCTACCTCTGCAGCCCCAACAACCCCACCGGGAGCAGCGTCTCCCCTGCGGCGCTCGAGCGAGTCGTCACGAAGGCCGAGGGCCTGGTGCTGGTGGACGAGGCGTACGGCGAGTTCTCGGGACGGAGCGCGGTGTCGCTGCTTCCACGTGCCCCGCACCTGCTCGTCACCCGCACGCTGTCGAAGGCCTTCGGGCTGGCGGGGCTCCGGGTCGGCTACGGGCTCGCCGCGCCCGAGGTGGTGCAGGTGCTGGAGAAGGTGCGCGGACCCTACAAGGTCAACGTGCTCGGAGAGAGGGCAGCGCTCGCGGCGCTCGGCGAGGACCTGCCCTGGGTGCGGCAGCGCGTCGAGGACACGGTGGCGATCCGGGAACGGCTGCGTGTCGCTCTCGAGGCGCTCGGGCTCCGGGCGCTGCCGTCGTCGGCGAACTTCCTCTGCGTGCCCGTGCCGGACGCCGCGGCCCTGGGCCGTGCCCTACTCGAGCGCGGCATCAAGGTGCGCGTGCTCCGGGCGCTTCCCGGGATCGGGGACGCCATCCGGGTGGGCGTCGGGCCATGGGACGGGATGGAGCGGCTCCTCGCCGCCCTGCGCGAGGTGCAGCGGTGAGGGTCGCCGTCCTCGATACCCGGGTGGGGAACGTCCACTCGCTCCTCAAGGCGCTGGCGGCGGCCGGAGGGGATCCTCGACTGGTCTCCCGTCCCGAGGCCTGCCTGGATGCCCGCCTGCTCGTGCTTCCCGGTGTCGGGGCCTTTCCCCCCGCCGCCGCCCTCCTCGCCGAGGCGCGGGAGGCGATCCGCGCGCGGCTCCTCGCCGGGTCCCCGTGCCTGGGCATCTGTCTGGGAATGCAGCTTCTCCTCGACGAGAGCGAGGAGGGGCCCGGAGACGGCCTGGGCGTCATTCCGGGCCGGGTGGTGCGGCTGGAAAGCCCGCGGGTCCCCCACATGGGGTGGAACCGGATCGAGGGGGAAGACGCGCTCCTCGCCGGTTCGGGCCTGCAGACCGCCTACTACGCGCACAGCTTCGTGTGCCGACCAGTGAATCCTGCGGTGGTCCGGGCCACGACGGAGCACGCAGGCGTCAGGTTTCCGGCGATGATTCGGTCCGGGGGCATGGTGGGCGTGCAGTTCCATCCCGAGAAGAGCGGTGCACCGGGTCTGGCGTTCCTGACCGCGGTGCTCCAGGAGGTCGGCACATGAGGGTCTTTCCGGCGATCGACCTGCGCGGTGGCGCGTGCGTGCAGCTGGTGGGTGGCGAACCCGACGCGGAGAAGATCCGCCTTCCCGACCCGATGGAGGTCGCGCGCCGCTGGAAGGGCGCAGGCTTCAAGGGCCTGCACCTGGTGGACCTCGACGCGGCGCTCGGCACGGGGTCGAACTCCGCGGCAATCGCGACGATCCTCCGCGACAGCGCCCTCGAGGCCGAGGTCGGCGGCGGTGTCCGCGATGCGGAGGACATCCAGGGGCTCCTGGACCTCGGCGCGAAGCGGGTCATCGTGGGGACACGAGCGCTCGAGGATCCGCAGTGGCTCGAGGAGATGGCCTTCAAGTTCCCCGGGAAGCTGATCCTCGGAGCCGACGCCCGTGGCCGTCAGATCGTGAGCCGCGGCTGGACGCGGACACTCAGCCAGGACGTGGGGGCGCTGGTCGCGGGGGTGGACCCGCTGCCACTCGCGGCGGTGATGGTCACCGCGGTCCACGTCGAGGGCCTGGAGGGCGGCACCGACCTCGCGCTCATGTCCGAGCTGGCGGAGACGACCAGCCACCCGCTCGAGGCCTCGGGCGGGATCGCCTCCATCGACGAGCTGCGCAAGCTGGCCAGCGCCGGTGTCTCGGTGGCCATCCTCGGGATGGCGCTCTACACCGGAAAGATCGACGCGAAGGCCGTGGCGAAAGAGTTCCCGTGATCGTCAAGCTGGTCCGAGAGACGAAGGAGTCCCGGGTGGAGGTGGAGATCGGCCCGGGCTCAGATCCCGCCCGCATCGAGACCGGGAAGCCGTTCCTCGACCACATGCTGGCGACGTTCGGCCGCTACGCCGGCCTGAGCCTCGGCGTGCGCGCCCGGGGAGACCTGACCCACCACCTGATGGAGGACGTGGCCATCACCATGGGGCTGGCCTTCCGGAAGATGGTTCCCGCGACGGCGGCCCGCTTCGGCGAGCGGACCGTCCCGATGGACGACGCGCTGGTGCAGGCGGTGGTCGACGTCGGCGGCCGGTCTTACTACCGGGGCAAGCTCCCCAACGCGCTGTACGAGCACTGGATGCGGAGCTTCGCCGAGAACGCCGGTTCCACCGTGCACCTGCGCGTGCTGCGCGGCCGCAACCGGCACCACGTCATCGAGTGCGCGTTCAAGGCGCTGGGCCTCGCGCTCCGCGACGCGCTCGCCGAGGGTGGCTCGGTGTTCAGCCTCAAGGGCTCGGTCAAGGTCACGGAGGGCTGATGCTCGCCCCGCGCATCGTCGCCTGCCTCGACGTCACGGCCGGGCGGGTGGTGAAGGGAACGAGGTTCGTCGACCTGCGTGACCGGGGCGATCCGGTGGAGCTCGCCGAGGCTTACGGGCGGGACGGCGCGGACGAGGTGACGTTCCTCGACATCTCGGCCACGCCCGAGCAGCGCGCGCCACTCCTCGACGTCGTGCGGCGGACCGCCGAGCGGCTCTTCGTCCCTCTCACGGTCGGCGGCGGGATGCGCTCGGTGGACGACGTCGAGCGTGCGCTGCGGGCAGGCGCGGACAAGGTGGCGCTCAACTCGGCGCCGGTGCGAGCCCCGGAGCTGTTCTCGGAGTGCGCCCGTCGCTTCGGCGCGCAGTGCGTGGTGGCGAGCATCGACGCGCGGCGCGCCGGCCAGCGCTGGCAGGTGGTGGTGGGGGGCGGCCGACAGGCGGTGGACCTGGACGCCGTGGAGTGGGCGCGGGAGGCCGAGCGGCGCGGAGCCGGGGAGATCCTCCTCACCAGCATCGACCGCGACGGCGTCCGGACGGGCTACGACCTGGAGCTCACCCGCGCGGTGACGAGGGCGGT
>CAZDSB010000610.1:0-5164 GCA_964507515.1 uncultured Myxococcaceae bacterium | reverse complement strand
GGCGCGGAACTGCAGCCGCTCCACCTCGGAGGAGATCGCCATCTCCTTCTCCAGCTCGGCCAGCCGAGCCTTCGCCTGGGCGGGATCGATCGGCGTCTCGGGCGCCTGGGCGAGGCCGCCTCCTCCCGGTCGCGCAGCGGGACCCGCCGAGCGCTTCGGACGCTTGCTGGGGAGCTGCCCCGGGGTGAAGGTGAAGAGGGTCTCGTAGCGCCCCCGCGGCGGGAACCCCACCTGGGCGCGGAGAAACTGCGCCATCTCGGTGGGCTCGTCCGTGACGAGGTCGTGCCCGCGCGTGGTGGTGTTCACCCGGTGGAGCGCGCCCGAGCGGCCCAGCTCACGGAGGATCCGGTAGGTCGCCCGGTCGCGTCCGACGATCCACAGCGCTGCCTTGCTGGTGCTGCCACCCTCGGCCGCGGCGTAGCGCGCATCTCCGCCACGCCCGTCGGGGAAGCACAGCTCGGAGGTCAGACCCACGAGCGGCGCGCCCGGCGTGTTCGGGAGCAACGTCCAGTAGCCGGGCTTCAGGGAGACGCGAACGCTGGGCAGGAACCCGCGAACGCCCTGGAGCGCGAACTCGACCCAGTGCATGCGCAAGGATCGAGTCTAGCTCACAGCGGAGACCGACTGGGGTGAGCGCGAGGATCGCGCCGCAATCGCGGCCGAGGCCCAGGAGGGAGGAGGGCGCGGGGCTCGGGTCCCGTCACCGACGAGCGACGCCGGGATCGGCCGCGAGGGCAAGCGAGGACCGCTCAGCCCAGCCGGTTTCCGCTGTCGGGCGTTGCTTATCCCTGCGACGCCGTTGCGGCGGACTTGCCCGACTTGCCCTTCTTGCCCTTCGGAGCAGGGGCGGCAGGAGCCGGAGCCTCGGCCGGAGCAGCCTCGGGAGATGAGGTGTTCGCCGGAGCGGCGCCCTCGACGAACTCCTCCTGGGTCTCCACGCGGCTCGCCTT
This sequence comes from uncultured Myxococcaceae bacterium, assembly GCA_964507515.1. Lineage (GTDB taxonomy): Bacteria > Myxococcota > Myxococcia > Myxococcales > Myxococcaceae > RPRB01. The sequence goes on along the minus strand of CAZDSB010000610.1, from coordinate 4,214 downwards.
GCCGCGGAGATCACGCAGGTAGAACAGCCGGTTGTGCCGCACGTCGCCGCGGGTCAGGACCTCGATGCGCTCGTAGCGGGGGCTGTGGAGCGGAAAGATGCGCTCCACACCGACCCCGTAGGACATCTTCCGCACGGTGAAGGTCGCCCGGTTCGCGCCCTTGGTCTTGCGGATGACCACGCCCTCGAACGGCTGCACCCTCTCCTTCTCGCCCTCGCGGACCTTCCAGTGCACACGAACGGTGTCACCGGTGCGGAACTCGGTGAGATCCTTCCGCATCTGCTTCGACTCGACGTAATCCAGGGCGCTCGGGCGCATGGCAACTGACTCCAACTGACTGGGGAGCCGGGCCAGATAGCAGACGACCCGTCTCATCGCAAGCTCAAGGGCCCGGCCAAGCCCCCGGATTCAGAGGTCCTTCTCCTCGAGCGCCAGCAGCCGCCGGTCCTCGTCCGACAGGGCCGCGTCCTCGAGCAGGTCGGGCCTGCGGGCTCGCGTCAGCTGAAGCTGGTGCCACCGGCGCCAGCGCGCAATCCGCGCGTGGTCCCCGCCCTGGAGCACGTCGGGCACGGCCACGCCCCGGTACTCCGCGGGCCGCGTGTACTGGGGGTACTCGAGGAGACCGCCCTCGAAGCTCTCGGAGCCCGACGACTCGGCGTTGCCGAGCACGCCCGGGAGCAGCCGCCCCACCGCGTCGACGATCGCGAGCGCCGCGAGCTCGCCGCCGGTGAGCACGAAGTCGCCGAGTGACACCTCGGCGTCGACGTGGGCCCGCACGCGCTCGTCCACGCCCTCGTAGCGCCCGGCGACCAGGATCAGATCGGTGGGTCCGGCCGAGAGCGTGCGCGCCATGTCCTGGGTGAAGCGGTCGCCGCGCGGCGAGGTCAGGAGCACCCGTGCGCCGGGCAGCGCCGTCCGGGCCGCCTCGATCGCGGCCACAAGCGGCTCGGGCTTCATCACCATCCCCGCCCCGCCGCCGTAGGGGGCGTCGTCGGTCACGCGGTGCTTGCCCTCGGCGTGGTCGCGGATGTCGCGCGGCTCGACGCGGAGCAAACCGCGGGCGCGCGCCTTCCCGAGGATGCTCGCCTCGAGGTACCCGGTCACCATCGCCGGGAACAGCGTGAGGATCTCCGCCTGCCACATGGCCCGGGTCCTACTCCAGCATCTCCGGAGGCCGGACGACGAGCACCCCCGCCTGGACGTCCACTTCGGGCACGAACTCGTCGACGAACGGGACCATCAGGGGCTCGGGCCCGTCGCCCTCGACCACCAGGACAGGCACCGGGCCGGTGTTCCAGATCTCGGTCACCTTGCCCAGCGGGGCGCCCTCGGGAGTGCGCGCCTCGAGGCCCACCAGATCGCCCTGGAACCACTCCCCCTCACCCGGGGGTGGCAGGTCCTCGCGGTGGACCAGGACGGTCGCGCCCTTCAGCGGCTCCGCATCCTCGCGCGAGCCGATCCCCGCGAACGTGACCAGAACGGAATCGGCGGCGCCGCGGGCGCTCACGAGCGAGAGGTCCCGCTCCTCTCCGGATCGCAGCCGCAGGACGACCCGCCGAACGGACGACAGCGCCTCGGAGTCGGGGTCGAAGGTGCGCACCGCCAGCTCACCCTTGAGACCGTGCACACGCGCCACGTACCCCACCTCCAGCGTGGGGCGGGGCGGGCTCATCCGGCCGGTGGAGGCTCGGACGGAGGCGTCGGCGCGGCGGCGTTCCGGCGGTCATCGAGCACCTCCAGCCGCGCCTTCACCCCGCGCCGCTGGGCGGCGACGGCGAGCAGCGTCCGGATGGCGTTCACGGTGCGGCCGTCACGGCCGATGACCTTGCCCACGTCCTCGGGGGCGACCTTCAGCTCGAACAGCGTGCCGCCGTCTGCCGGCTGGCTCCGCAGCTCGACCTGGTCCGGGCGGTCCACCAGTCCCCGGGCCAGGACCATCAACAGCTCCTCCATGCTAGCGCTCCGGCCGGGGAGTGATGACCCCAGCGAGGTGGCCGAGACCGAGGCGAGACGGCGCACCCGAGGCGCGAGCAGCGGAGGCATACCCATTGGTACGTCGAGCGGCGGAGCGACGGGGCTGCGCGTCGCAGCGAGAGGATCGGCCGCCGCAGCGGTCAGCATTCCCCGGTCGAAGCACTCAGGCCTTCGGCGTGGACTTGCTGGCCCGCTTGATCAGCCCGGCCACGGTCTCCGACGGGGTCGCGCCCGCCTTCAGCCAGTGCTCGAGCCTCTCCTGCTGGAACTCGATCTTCGGCGGCTCGAGGTTCGGGTCGTACGCGCCGATCGCCTCGATGAACTTCCCGTCGCGCGGGTTGCGCGAGTCGGTGGCAACCACGTGGTAGTACGGCATCTTCTTTGCGCCCGCGCGCGCGAGCCGAAGCACGACAGCCATGATCCTCTCCGTCTTTGTGAACGGGCGGGATTAGTCGTGGGCCGCCCTGTTGTCAAGAACGGCTCCGGATCTCGGGCGTTTACGGCCCGGTTTCACGGCGGGCGAGGAACTCGACCTGGAGGGTCCAGGTGGCGCCGCCGTCCGGAGATCGCTCGGCCCGCCAGGTGAACGCGTCGCGGGTGCGGTCCCGGAAGGACCAGCGAAGAGGAGCTCCGGCGTCGTCGGTGCCGAGCTGGACGATGTCCGCTCCCTCCGACCGTCCCACCTGGCGGCGGTAGAGGTTCCGGAGCGGATCGCTCCAGAGGATGTGCCAGGCGTCGATGCCCGGGTCGTAGACACGGAGGGTCGTTCCGTAGAACTCGGCGGCGGCGGGCAGCTGGCCGCGCGGAAGGCCCCGCGCGGGGACGGCCCACACGTCCTGGATCGCCCTGCCCTCCAGCACCCAGCCGGCGTGGACCTCGCCGCGGCTGCGCAGGCTGGAGCCGTCGGGCATCGGCAGGCGGACGTCGAGCGACCAGCTGCCGATGAGAAACGCGTAGAGCTGCAGTCCGCTCGCCCGGTCCTGCGCGGGGCTGGACGCGGCGAGGGCGTCGATGAATGGGGACGGGGACATGGTCCCTCCGGTCTGCCCGTCAGGCGGACGCGCCGCTTGGGGATTCTTGCGCCGCGGCGGGTCCCTGCCGGTTCGCGAGCTGGCCGCAGGCGGCCGCGATGTCGCGACCGCGGTTCTCGCGGATGAACGCGGCCACATGCCCCTGCGCGAGGATCTCCCGGAAGCGCTCGGCGCGTTCGTCGGCGGTGGTGAAGAAACCGAGGCCCGGGTTCTCGTTGTAGGGAATGAGGTTCACCTTCGCCGGGACGTCGCGGAGCAGCTCCACCAGGCGAGCGGCGTCCTCGTCGGTGTCATTGACGCCGCGGAGGAGCACGTACTCGAAGGTGATGCGCCGGCCCTGGCGAAGCGGGAACTTCCTGCAGGCCTCCATGAGGTCGGCGATCTTCCACTTCCGGTTCACCGGCATCAGCACATCCCGCTCGGCATCGGTGCTGGCGTTGAGCGAGATGGCGAGCTTCACGTCGGTCTCGGCGCCGAGCCTGGCGATCATCGGGACCAGCCCCACCGTGGAGACGGTGATGTGGCGGTGCGAGAAGTTCGGCCCCTCCTCGGACTGGAGGACGTGGAGCGCGTCCTTGAGCTGCTCGAAGTTGTGGAGAGGCTCGCCCATGCCCATGAAGACCAGGTTCGTCAGCGGGCGCGTCAGCTCGAGCCCCTCGTTGCGCGCGACTTCGCGGTTGACCGCGTGCACCTGGGCGACGATCTCCGCGGCGGTCAGGTTCCGGAGGAGCCCCAGCGTGCCGGTCATGCAGAACGTGCAGGCCATCGCGCAGCCGACCTGGGTGGAGACGCAGAGCGTCTTCCGGTCGGTGGAGGGCATGTAGACGCTCTCGATGAGCCGGCCATCGCGGGTGCGCCATCGATACTTGATGGTTCCGTCGGTGCTGCGCTGCTCGAGGTCCTTGACCAGCGGCTCGAGCGCGCACCGCTCGCGGAGCTTCGTGCGGAGTGACTTCGACAGGTCGGTCATCTGGTCGAGGTCGGTCACGCCGCGCTGGTGAATCCACCGGTAGAGCTGCCGGGCGTGGAACGGACGCTCCCCGAGCTCCTCCACCAGGAACCGGGTCAGGCGGTCGAGGGGAAGACCCAGGAGATCGACGGGCGTGTCCGGGCCGGGGGACGACATCGGCCCCGCGTGTAACACGCCTTCCGACGTGACGCAGATCGATGGGTCCGGACGGGTGTCGAGTAGCATCGGGGTCTCTCGCG